>JANLQZ010000634.1:0-1866 GCA_031368125.1 Betaproteobacteria bacterium | reverse complement strand
TCCGGCAATACCCAGGTCCATCGTGTGGTCCTCAGTCGGTGGCAAGCGGTGGGCCGATGTGCATCACACCAACCCGGCCCAGGGCAGCGGCGATTCGTTGGTGCCCCAGTAATAACTCTTTTGCGTCATGTATTCGGCGATCGACGCGCGGCCCTTTTCGCGCCCGACGCCGCTTTGCTTGGTGCCACCGAACGGAGTGGCAATGGAAAACACCTTGTAGGTATTGATCCAGACCGTGCCGGTGTCGAGCGCGCGGCCGATGCGCAGCGCGGTCTTGTAGTCGCGCGTCCAGATGCCGCTGGCCAGGCCGTAGACGTTGTCGTTGCACTGGGCCAGCAGAGAAGCCTCGTCGCTCCACGGCAGCAGCGCCAACACCGGGCCGAAGATTTCCTCCTGGCACATGCGCGCGTTGTTGGCCAGGCCTTCGAACACCGTGGGCTGGTAGTAGTAGCCACTCTCGTTGATCCCGTTGGCACCGCCCGAGGGGCGTGCGCCGCCGGTCAGCAACCTGCCGCCCTCGTCCAGGCCGAGCTGCACATAACCTTCAATGCCGGCGCGGTGGCTGCCACTCACCAGCGGGCCCATCTGGGTGGTCTCGCGTGACGGGTCGCCCACGCGCAACGCCTGGGCTCCGGCCAGCAGGCGGCGCTTGAATTCGTCGTACACCGCCACATGCACGAAGGCGCGTGACCCGGCAATACAGGACTCGCCGGTGGAGCTGAAGATGCCATACAACACGCCCGCCACCGCATGGTCCAGATCGGCGTCGGCACACACGATGGTGGGCGACTTGCCACCGAGCTCGAGCGACACCGGCATCAACTTCTCGGCTGCCAGCCTGGCAATGCCCAGGCCCACCGCGGTACCGCCCGTGAATGCAATTCGCTTGACCAGTGGGTGGCGCACCAGCGCGTCACCGACCACCGATCCCTTGCCCGGCAACACGCTCAGAATACCGCCCGGCACGCCGGCCGCCTCGGCAATGCGCCCGAGTTCGATCGCCATACGTGGCGTGATCTCGGCCGGTTTGAACACCACGGCGCAACCCGCCGCCAGCGCCGGCGCCAGTTTCTGCGCCTCGCTGGCGATCGGCGAGTTCCACGGCGTGATGGCGCCGACCACCCCCAGCGGCTCGTGTTGGCTCAGCGACAGGTAGTCGCCGCGTTGCGGCGTCACGGCGTCTTCGAAGGTTTCGCAGACGGCGGCGAAATACTGGAAGGTGCCCGCCGCGCTGGCCACCAGCGCGCGCGTCTCGGTGATCGGCTTGCCGTTGTCCAGCCGTTGCAACTGGGCCAGCTGTTCGCCGCGCGCGCGGATACCGGCCGCGATGCGGTGCAGGATGGCGGCGCGCTGGTGCGGCTTCAAACCGGCCCAATCGGGCCGGTGGCGCGCTGCTTCGGCCGCCTGCACCGCTTCGTCCACATCCGCCGCCGTGGCCGCATGCAGCGTGGCCACGCGGCTGCCATCGTGCGGATATTCGGTGCTGTATTCGGGGCCGCAGGCATGGCGCCATTGCCCGGCGACAAGGGTCGGTATTTTTTCGTTCATCGGGGTCGCTCAAATCGTCATCGAACACACGCCGTTTTCCAGGAAACGCAGCGCCGACAGGACCGTCAGGGCCGAGGTCTTGGGGTTGCCGGCCAGCGGCTTGCCGCGCAGGGTGATGTGCATCTCGCCAAATTCGCCAAGCACGTCGATTTCGTGGATGTTTTCGCTCACCGTCGGGTCGGCGATCAGGCGCACGCGCGTGGTGTCCAGCCCCAGGCCAGCCAGCGAAATCGTGGCCGCCACGTTGGCGTTCTTCGGGTACAGGCGGGCGGCTTCACGGGCGCTGGCTTCCAGAATCACGGTCGGTGCGGTCAGCCC
>JANLQZ010000622.1:0-2570 GCA_031368125.1 Betaproteobacteria bacterium | reverse complement strand
CAAGCCCTGGCGCGCCGCGAATGCCTGCAACGCGGCGCAGCAGCGTGGCGCGGCTTCCATCGCGGCCGCACCGCCAAAACCCAGGCGCAGCACCAGCGTATGCGCATCGCGCTGGCGCAACTGGAAATCGAACACGCCGGCGTCGTCTTCCAGCACCGTCGTCAGCGCCAGCGGCAGTAACGTGACCGACCGGCCGTCGGCCGCCGACATGACCAGCGATTCATCGATGCGTCCGCGTACCTCGATCACCGGCAACGGCGAGCCGCAGGCGCAGGGCTCGGCGCCGATAGTGATCTGGTCCCCGATGTCGTAGCGGATCAGCGGCTGCACATAGTTGGCCAGGTTGGTCAGCAGCACGGAAGCGGAGGCCACACCCGCCGGCACCGGCCGATGGTGCCGGTCGACCGGCTCCAGGATCACCCAGTCGGTGTTGGCATGCAGGTTGCCGGCCCGGCATTCCCACCCCACGGTCAGAAACTCGGAGGCACCATAACTGTTGCGCACCGCGCAGCCGAGGCACTGCTCGACGCGCCGGCGCACCGCCGCGGTGAGTGTTTCCCCACCGGTCCAGAGTTCCTGCAGCCCGAGCCGCAGCGACCCGCGCTGCGCCTCATCGGCCAGCAATGCGGCCGCCGTCGGATAGGTCGCAATGATGGTCGGGGCGAAGGCATTGAGTTGCTCCACCAGCGCCGCGACCTGCTGGACGATCGAAAAGCACTGCAGCGACTGCGCACTCCACGGATTGAGCTGGCGCAGCCTTTGCATCGAGACGAAGCTGGCGAAATGGCCGTCCGTGGCACCGACGAAGGCGATACGTTCGGCCAGCAGCAGCGGGTCGAACCAGCGCTGCAACGGCCGCGGCGTGCTGCGCCGCAACGCCTCCAGCGCGTCGTAGACCGCCATGGCGCGCGCGTCCTGTATGAATATGCCCGGTTCGCCGGTGGTGCCCGAGCTCTCCCACACCAGGTACTTGCCCAGGAACGGCTGGGCGATGTTGGCCGGATCGGCCGTGAAGGCGCGCAGTTGCGACAACTCGAGTCGGGAGTCCGTGACCCAGTCGCCGAATCGCTGCATCAGCTGGTGGCGGTTCGTCACCGGCAGCTCCTCGAGCGGCATCTTCGTGCCCGCATGGCCACCCAGCAGTTCGCGGTACAGCGCGGAGCCTTTGAGCGCCGCGCCAAGCAAGGCGGCAAGCCGGGCCTTATGCCGGCTCGCGATGGCCTGCGGCGTGGCCTGCGCGGCGGCAACCACATCCAAGGCCACCGCGCCCAGGCGCAACGCATCGAAGACGATACTCATACAGGGCCCGCCGCCGGCAACCCCACGGTCTGCGCCACCAGCACCTGTTCGTCGGCCGACAACGCCATCGCCTGCCCCAGCCCGCTGCGGTCGATCCAGGCCCGGATGGCCGTCGACAGCCCGACGCCGGCGCAATAGAGGTAGGCGTTTTGCGACATGGCGCCGGCCGCCAGCCAGGCGTAGCAATCGCGCTGGGCCGCCGGCACCAGCTTCAGCCGCTCATGGAGCGCCACGTAGACCAGATCCAGCGGCGCCCGGTCGACGAAGTCCTGGTAACCGGTGACGCGCCGCACGTCGGCCGGGCGCACCAAGTGCAGGTCGTGTATGCCCGCGTTGTGGCGGTACAGTCCGTCCGGCAGCGGCGCGAGATCGAATTCGCGCTGCGACTGGCGCCGCCGCCGCGCCTGCATCAGCGGCAAACCACCAGTGGTCTGGGCCGGCGGCAATGGCAGCGTACTGGCCGCACAAGCTTCGACCGGCTTCGCCTTGAGCTGGCCGATCATGCCGAGCGCCAGTTTGGTCAAAGTATTCACGTCGACTCCTGATCGTGCGGCGGCCGGCGGGCCTCGGCGCTGGATGCACGGACCGCGGCGCGGGCATGGCACTTGTTGATGCTACGCGCCCGACCGCAGTGTGCACTTGCGCTGGCTCAACTTCTGACCGGCAGCGCGTGGCACAGTCCGGCCTGCAGGACCGGGTAGAAATCCGGCTGCAGGACTACCGCGGCGTCGACGAGGCATTCGACCGCATCATGTCGGTCGGCATGTTCGAGCATGTGGGCATCAAGCAACTGCAGGCCTATTTCGCCAAACTGCACGCACTGCTCAAGGACGGTGGCCTGGTGATGAACCACGGCATCACCCCCACCGATCCGGACAGCGGCGGCGCGCCGCTCGGTGCCGGCGCTTTGATCGGCAAGTACGTGTTTCCGCACGGCGAGTTGCCGCACCTGAGCCTGGCGCTGCGCGAGATGGAGCTGGCGGGGCTGGAAGTGCTGGACGTGGAAAACCTGCGGCGCCATTACGCCAGGACCCTGATGTCCTGGGCCGACAACTACGAGGCGCAGGCCGATGCGATCCGGGCCTGCGTGGACGAGACCACGTTCCGTGTCTGGTGCATCTACCTGGCGGGGTGTGCCCACGCCTTCGACCAGAACTGGGTGGCGCTGCAGCAGGTGCTGGCCTGCAAATCCGGGTCGAGCCCGCATCTCAACCCGACTCCCTGGTCGCGCGCCTACATGTACCGATGAGCCCGCCATGCTCCCCATGCTC
>JANLQZ010000567.1:0-7654 GCA_031368125.1 Betaproteobacteria bacterium | reverse complement strand
GATCAGCTCGAAGTTGGCCTCGTGCATCGTGGCCTTGAACGCCTTGTATCGGTCCCAGTCGCAATAGGCCTTCTTGACCACGATGCTGCCCTTGAGCAACAGGCGCTCGAGTATCGGCTTGATGTCGAACTTGTCGTAGTTGGCATCGCGCACTCCGAGCGCGACATTCTCGAAGTCGCAGAAAAGCGCCATGCTGACGTTGTCGACCGGTGAAGCCATAGTGTTCTCCAATAAATTGCCGACGCCGATCATCACACACAAGCCGGCCGGCGCACGTAAGCCAATGCCCCGTCGTGCAGCACCCTGCTGCTAGACTGGCCGCCACATGAAAGAGCCGCGCTACGCATGGGTCGTCGTCTGGGGAGCGTTCTTCAGCATGGCGGTCATCTTCGGCGTGTCGTATTCCTTCGCCGCCTTCTTCGGCTCCTTCGCGGCCGAATTCGCGGCGACGCGGGCCGACGTGGCGCTGGTGTTCGGTATTTGCGGCCTGGTCTATTTCGTGCTGGGTGTCGGTGGCGGCATGCTGGCGGACCGCTTCGGCCCGCGCGTCGTGGCGTGCGCCGGCATGGTGTGCATCGCCGGCGGCCTGTTCGCAACCAGCCTGGCGCATTCGATGGCGACCATCTACCTGAGTTACGGGGTCGGCATCGGCATCGGCATCGCCCTGGTCTACACACCGTCGATCGCCTGCGTGCAGCCCTGGTTCACGCGCCGTCGCGGCCTGGCCGCAGGCATTGCCAGCGCCGGCATCGGCGCCGGCACGCTGGTCGTGCCGCTGCTCGCGGCGGGCGCCATCAACTGGTGGCAGTGGCGCGACGCATTACGCGTGCTGGCTGTGGGTGTACTGGTGGTCGGCCTGGGCGCCAGCCTGCTGCTGCGGCGCGCACCGACCGCCGCCGGCTCGTCTAGTGCACCGGCGAGCGGAAAGACATTGCGCCAGGCGCTGCGCAGCCCCGGCTTCTGGTGGCTCTATCTGGCAACCGTCACGGCCGCACCGACCATGTTCATCCCGTTTGCCCATGTGTCTGCCGCGGCGCGTGACCTCGGGGTAGGCGATGCGCGGGCAGTGGGCCTGGTGGGCCTGATCGGGATTGGCAGCCTGGTCGGACGTTTTGCCATCGGCGCGCTGGCCGACCGCATGGGGCGCAACCACACCCTGGTGCTGATGCAACTGTCGATGGGCGCATCCTGCGTGTTGTGGGGCGCGGCGCAGGGTTATCTGGCGCTGGCGCTGTTTGCGCTGTGGTTCGGCCTGAGTTACGGCGGCATCGTGTCGCTGCTGCCGGCGCTGTGCATGGACCTGTTCGGCGCCCGCGCGGTCTCCAGCATCATCGGCATGTTGTACACCGGCGCCGCGCTGGGCAATCTGCTGGGGCCGGTGGTGGCCGGCGCGGTATTCGACCGCACCGGCAGCTACGGCCCGGTGATCTGGGGCTGCATCGCCCTGTCAGGCTTGGCGACGCTGGCCTCGGCGCGGCTGATCGGCCTGCGCCAAGCCTCTTACTGAGCGCCCCGCGGCCCGCCGCCGCGCGCCGGGCGCCCGCATCGCCCCGGTCAGCCACTCAGCGTATCCTTGACATCCATCGCAGCACCCGGCCTGCGGCAAGCCACACATCGCGCATCGCCTCGAACTGCAGCGCCACCATCATCCGGAACGGACGGGCCGCCACCTTGCGGTCAAAATCGGCGTTGTCGGTACCGAGGTCGACCGAGCGCGACCGGTCGGGCCGGCGCAAGATGGTGAACATGACGTCCCACCAGACGAAGATGTTCCCGAAGTTGGCGCGGTAATCGTCAGGATGACTCGAATGGTGCAGGTGATGGTGCAGCGGCGACATGACCAGTGTCCTGCCTATGGGTCCATAGTCCCTGGGCAGCTCCGAGTGCTGCAACTGGTCGATGACGCGCCGCAGTAGCACGACACCGACGACTTCAGGCAGCGAAATTGCCAGCGGTGCGAGCAAGACCGCCCGGCCTGCGACCATCAGCGCATCTTCCGTGAAATGAATGCGGTTGCCCGTCAGGATGTTGAACTCGGTCGCGGCGTGGTGGAAGGAATGCAGCTTCCATAACGGGGCCCAGCGATGCATCGCCCGGTGGACCCAATAGTCGGAGAAGTCGATCAGCATGAAATAAAGCAGCCAGCGCAGTGCCGCGTGAGGCACGAGGTCCGCCACATCGAACTTGGGAGCGGCCCCGGCCAGTTGCTGGACCGTGCCCAGCGCACCGAAGGTGAACAGATTGCCGAGCCACGACGACAGGCCGAAGATGAAAAGCGACGAGACAACCAAGTCGCACAGCGTCGACCCATGTTCCTTGCACCGGCTCAGCCGGAACAGGAAGCTGCGCTGCCATCCGAGAACGGCGCCCTCGATCAGCAACAACGGAAGGAGTCATGCAAAATAACTCGCCCCGAATTGCAGACGCACCAGAACTTGCGGATCAATCACGTGCCGCGGCTCGTCCGGGGCGTCACGACGCCACCACCCGCAACACTTCGTTCCCATAGGCTTCCAGCTTCTTGACCCCGATACCGCTGATGCCCTGCAGGTCGTCGAGCGACTGCGGCACGCGCTGCGCGATGGCGGCGAGCGTGGCATCGTGGAAGATCACGTAGGCCGGCAGGTTGTGTGCGCGCGCGACCTCGGCGCGCCAGTCGCGCAGCGCCGCGTAGCGCAACTGCGCGGCATCGTCCAGCGGCACCGGTGCCCTGGGCACAACGAGGCCCTTGCCAGCCGGTGCCTTGCCGGCGGCACCACGGCGGGCCTTCTGGCCTGCCGGCACCGAGGCCGTAGCGCGCAGTTGCACCTGCACCTCGCCCTTGAGCACGGCGCGCGACGCGGGCGTGAGTTTGAGCGTGTTGAAGGCCTGCGCATCGACACTGACCGCATTGATGGCGATCAGCTGGCGCAAGACGCCGCGCAACTGCTGCTCGCTGAACGCCGAACCGACGCCAAAGGTGCTCAGGCCCGCGTGCCCATGCTGCGCGATCTTTTCGGTGTTCTTGCCGCGCACGATGTCCATGATGTGGCCGGCGCCGAAGGTGATGCCGCTAGCCTGTTGCACCCGGTAGATGGTGCTCAGCAGCTTGCGCGCCGCGTCGGTGCCGTCCCACACCTGTGCCGGAAACAGGCAGTTGTCGCAGTTGGCGCACGTGAGCCCGGCGCTGCGCGCCTCATACCGTGGCTGCTCCCCGCCGTTCCCGCCTTGGGGCGGCCCGCCCGCGGGCGTGGCCCCCGCGTTGTGCCCGGCGTAGCTTTCGCCAAAATAATGCAGCAGGCGCACCCGGCGGCAGTCGGTCGCTTCGGCCAGCCCCAGCAGCGCGTCGAGCTTGCCGCGCAGGATCTGCTTGAATTCTTCGCCGGCCGGGCTCTCGTCGATCATGCGGCGCTGGTTCACCACGTCCTGCAGGCCATAAGCCATCCAGGCGTCGGCCGGGGCCCCGTCGCGTCCGGCGCGGCCGGTTTCCTGGTAATAGGCCTCGATGTTCTTGGGCATGTCCAGGTGCGCGACAAATCGTACGTCCGGCTTGTCGATACCCATGCCGAACGCGATGGTCGCAACCATGATGACACCTTCGTCGCGCAGGAACCGGTCCTGGTTGGCCTGGCGCACGCGGGCATCGAGCCCGGCGTGGTACGGCAAGGCGTCCATGCCCTCCTGGCACAGCGTTTCGGCGATCTCCTCCACGCGTTTCCTCGACTGGCAATAAACGATGCCGGCGTCGCCCGGGTGCTCGTCCTGGATGAAACGCAGCAATTGGGCCGTCGCATCCTTCTTCTCGACGATCGTATAACGGATGTTGGGCCGGTCGAAACTGCTGACAAATTCGCGCGCATCCCGCAATTGCAGCCGCTCCACGATATCCACCTTGGTCAACGCATCGGCGGTGGCGGTCAGCCCGATCCGCGGCACACGCGGGTAACGTTCGTGCAGCACCGTCAGCGCGCGGTATTCGGGCCGGAAGTCGTGCCCCCACTGGCTCACGCAATGGACCTCGTCGATGGCAAACAGGCCGAGCAGCCCCTGCTGGTACAGCGCGTCGAGTTGGGCCAGGAAACGCGCCGTCGTGACGCGCTCGGGGGCGGCGTACAGCAGCGTGAGGTCGGCGCGCACCAACCGGCGCTCCACCTGCGCTGCCTCCTCGCCCGACAGGCTGGAGTTCAGGAATGCCGCGCTCACGCCGGCCTCGGCCAGCGCGCCGACCTGATCGTGCATGAGTGCGATCAGGGGCGAGATCACGATACTCACCCCGTGCCCGGCGCGCTGGCGCACGATCGCCGGGATCTGGTAACAGAGCGACTTGCCGCCGCCGGTGGGCATCAGCACCAGCGCGTCGCCCCCTGCCACGACGTGGTCGATGATCTCCTGCTGCGGACCCCTGAAGGCTTGGAAACCAAAGACCTCGAGCAGGATCTCCCCGGGCGAGGACACGCCGGGCATCCGCGCCGCGCGGTCTGGCGCCAGGACGGACGCCATCAGCGTCGGCGCCCGCAGCGCGGCGGGCAATGGACTGTGTCGGCGGCCAGGTGCAGGATCATGTCACTATTGTCCAGCACCCTGGGCGCCAGGCGCGCTGCCGTCTGGATCAGGCTGGTTTTGCGACCCGCTGGAGTAAACTGGACTGCGGTCCACGGTCTCGGTGTGACCATGCTGATTTCTTTAACTGGGGGGTGGATGACCGTGTCGCTTCATCGCCTGCTGTGCCTGTGCGCCGTGCTCTGGCTCGGCGTGGTGCCGGCGCACGCCAAACGCATCGCGCTGGTCATCGGCAACGACAACTACCTGCAGGTGACGAAACTCGAGAAGGCCGGCAACGACGCCGAGGCGATGGCGCGCGAACTCGCGGCCGCGGGCTTCGAGGTGACAAAACACCGCGACCTGCCGTTCAAGCAGATGGTGGTGGCGTTCGAGAGCTTTTTCGACAAGGTCAAGGGCGGCGACCAGGTCACCGTGTTTTATGCCGGCCACGGCGTGCAGACCGACCGTGGCAGCTACCTGCTGCCGATCGATATCGAAGGCGAGACGCAGTCCCAGATCGAGAAGACGTCCTATTCGGTCAACGGCCTGCTGGAGGAACTCGACCGGATCAAGCCGCAGTTCAGCCTGCTGATTGTCGATGCCTGCCGCGACAATCCGCTGCGTTCGCGTGGCCGCACCATCGGCATCGCGCGCGGGCTGAACGCACCGGACCTGGCCAAGGGCCAGATGGTGATCTTTTCCGCGGGCAAGAACCAGCGCGCGCTCGACGCGCTTGACGCCAGAGACACCAACCCCAACGGCGTCTTCACGCGCGAGTTCGTCGCGCGCATGCGCCGGCCGGGCGTGAGCGTCGAGTCGCTGGCGATCGAGGTCAAGAATTCGGTCGAGCAGATCGCGCGCACCATCAACCACGACCAGCGGCCGCTGATCGTCAACGACTCGACCGGCGACTTCTACTTCTTTGCGCCGACCCAGTCGGGCGCCGCCGGCGCCAACCCGTCGGCACCGGTGGCCGCTGAAGCCTTGCGCGAGGACCTGTTCTGGCAGGACACCAAGGCCCCCGACAACGTCGAGGGTTACCAGGCCTACCTGGGCACCTACCCGAACGGCCGTTACGCCGGCCTGGCGCGCGCGAACATCTCGCGCCTCAACGCGCGCGCCGCGGGCGAGCCGGCCGCGTTGCCGGCACCCGTTGCGAATGCGCCCCCGGCGCCGGCAGCGGCGCGACCGGCCGGTTCGGATGCGCGCGGCAGCGCAAGTGCTGCCGGCGCCGCGCGTGGCAACCAGGCTGGCCTCGACGCAGGCGCTGCAGCTGCCTCCGGCACCGGCGGCAACACCACCTCCGGGCCCGGCGCCCAGGGCGCCACCAGGGCCGACGCCGCGGGTGGCAGCACAAGGAACCAGACCAGCTACACACTGGCCAATGGCGACAAATACGAAGGCGAGACGGTCGGGGCGATTCGCACCGGCCAGGGCAAGTACCAGTTTGCCAACGGCGACCGGTACGAGGGGACCCTGGTGGACAACAGTTTCAGCGGCAAGGGCGTGATGAGCTTCGCGTTCGGGGACCGTTATGAAGGCTACTACCTGCGCGGGGCCAAACACGGGCAGGGCGTGTACGTATTTGCCAACAAGGACCGGTATGAAGGCGGATATGCCAACAATCTGTTCGAGGGAAAGGGCTCCTTCATCTATGTCAGCGGCGAACGTTACGACGGTGACTTCGCGCGTGGCGTCAAGCATGGCCAGGGTGTATACCGCTTCGCCAATGGCGAACGTTACGAGGGCGCCTATGTCGACAACCTCTTCGACGGGGCGGGCAGCTACCTGTATTCGAGCGGCGACCGGTTTGAAGGCGAATACCGGCGCGGCGCCAAGCAGGGGCAGGGCACTTACCGCTTTGCCAACGGGGACCGCTACGAGGGCAGTTTTGTCAACAACCTGTTCAACGGCAAGGGCAAGTTGTTCCTGTCCACCCGCGACCGCTACGAGGGGGATTTCCGCGACAACGTCAAGGACGGCACGGGTGTGCATTTCTTCGCCAACGGGGACCGCTACGAAGGTTCGTTTCGGGGCGGTGCGCAAAGCGGCGCCGGAACCCATTTCTATGCCAATGGCGATAAATACGTCGGGGCCTTCGAAGCCGGCCTGCGGCATGGCCGCGGCACCTACCATTTCGCCAATGGCCAGACCAGGGAACTCGAGTTCGTCAAGGGTACGGAGAAGACCAATTGAAACCCCAGCACTACACCCGCGGCCATGCCCTGAGCGCCATCCTGCAACGGCGCATCGCCATCCTGGACGGCGCCATGGGCACCATGATCCAGCGTTTCCGGCTCGGCGAGGCGCATTACCGCGGCGAACGCTTCAAGGATTTCCACAAGGACGTGAAAGGCAACAACGAGTTGCTGTCGCTGACCCGCCCGGACGTGATAACCGACATCCATGAAGCTTATCTGACCGCCGGGGCCGATCTGGTGGAAACCAACACCTTTGGCGCCACCAGCGTGGCTCAGGCAGATTACGACATGGCGCATCTCGCGCGCGAGATGAACCTGGCGTCGAGCCGGCTGGCGCGTGTCGCCTGCGACAAGTTCTCCACACCCGAGCAGCCGCGGCTGGTGGTCGGCGCGCTGGGGCCCACGCCCAAGACCGCCAGCATCAGCCCGGACGTGAATGATCCCGGCGCACGCAACGTCACGTTCGAGCAATTGCGGGCAGCCTACTTCGAGCAGGCCAGCGCACTGATCGAAGGCGGCAGCGACGTACTGCTGGTGGAGACCATCTTCGACACCCTCAATGCCAAGGCGGCGCTGTTCGCGATCGACGAGGTGTTCGAGGCCACCGGCGAGCGCCTGCCGCTGATCATCAGCGGCACCGTCACCGACGCGTCCGGCCGCATCCTGAGCGGCCAGACCGTCACCGCCTTCTGGTACAGCGTGCGGCACGCACGGCCGCTGGCGGTCGGCCTGAACTGCGCGCTGGGCGCCGCATTGATGCGTCCCTACATCCAGGAGTTGCACCGCGTGGCGGGCGACACGTACATCAGCTGTTACCCCAATGCCGGCCTGCCCAACCCGATGTCGGAGACCGGCTTCGACGAGACGCCTGAAGTGACGTCGCGGCTGCTGCGCGAATTCGCCGAACAGGGCCTCGTGAACATCGTCGGCGG
>JANLQZ010000514.1:0-5593 GCA_031368125.1 Betaproteobacteria bacterium | reverse complement strand
CTCCAGTTGCTCTCCACCCCGCCTCGCGGCGACGCAGTTACTTTCAGCTACAGGGCCTTGGCTTACCCCGACACAGACTTTCACTGTGCAAACGTAGCGCCTTTACGGGCGCACTCATCCCGGCGCAGGCCGGGATCCACGGTGGAGCGTGCTGCCGCTGGCGGAGCCGTGATTTCGGCCTCCCCGCGACGCTGCGCTTTTGGTTTTCCGTGTTCCGGGGTCCGGGGTCCGGACTCTGGACGCCCGAACGCTGCAAACCTGCCCGCAAATGCGCGTGCGCCCAGGCCGCAGCGCGCCTCTGGTGCGCCGAGAAGGCGAGCCCCGAACACAAACAGTCCAGTGGGCTGTTTGTGCCTGGCGAGCGGCTGGGCCACTGGCCCGGCGCGGCCTGCAAGGCCAGGGCTTGCGGCCTCGCGCGCAGCGCGACTCGTCAACACTCTCGTCGCGGCTGTTTGAGCGGAGAGAGCGCAGCGAACGCAGCGAGTTCCGCGACGCGGCCGCAAGACCGAGCATCGCAGGGCAGTCGGGCGCAGCACCGACCGCACCAGTGAAGCGCTGCGGCCTGGGCGCACGCGACTTTGCCGCGGCCAACGTTGAGTGCCATACCGCGCCCGTGTGCTGCGGCACAGCGCCTCAACCAACACGGCTGCCGGGCACCGCCTGGCGCGACGCCGGGAAGCCGAAGACCTTGCTCGGCTTGTGCCAACCCACGCAACCGTGGATCCCGGCCTGCGCCGGGATGACAACTCTGCAGGGACGACAACATTTGCGGTGATGACAACCGTTGCCGCGATGACGGCCTTGGCCGGGATGACGGTCTTGGCCGGGATGACAATTTTGGTCGCAAGGACAAACTCCACCGGAGTAGTGATTGACCGCAACGGGCCGATAACAGCCAGTGTGAAACGCCCTGCGCGCCGGCGAGCGCGTTGCACGCGTTCTGTCGATTCGAGCGCGTGCATCATCAGCACCATCACCATCACCATCACCAACGCCACGCGCCAACGGCAGCACGCGGCCTGGCTGGTGTACGCGGCTTCAATAGTGGATGCTGCGCGGCGCGCCGCCACCGACGGCGATCGCGTCGCCATTGATGGCCCTGGATTTTGGCGAGCACAGAAAGACGACGACATGCGCCACTTCGCTTGCATCGACCAGATGGTTGATCGAGTTGCCGGCGGCCATCTGTGCTTCCACCTCGGCCGGAGACACACCCTGTGCGGTGGCGCGCGCCTGCACCAGCGGCGCCGTCCGTTCGGTCCGGGTCAGCCCTGGGTGCACCACCGTGACGTTGATACCGGCCGGGCCGAGTTCGTCGGCCATGTTCTTTGTCAGCGCGGCGACCGCGACATTGCGGATGCTTCCTACGGCGCTGCCGGACTGGCGCGCGGCCAGGCCGCTGATGTTGACGATACGGCCCCAGCCGCGCGTGCGCATGCCGGCAGCCACTTCGCGCGCGCAGCGTATGTAACCCATCACCTTGGTGTCCATTTCGGCGTGGAAGTAGTCGGTGGTGATTTCGCCCAGCTTGGGTGGCCCGGCAAAACCGGCCGGCTCGGCGGCGGCAATGACCAGGATGTCGATACCGCCGCCGAGTTGCTGCTGCGCATCGGCGACGGCCCGCTGCACCTGCGCATCACTGGTGGTGTCCGCACTGACGACCACCACCTTCCGCCCGGTCGCCAGCGCGATCTCCGCCGCCGCGCTGGACAACGCACCCGCATCGCGCGCCAGCAGCGCAACATGCACACCCTCGTGTGCCAGCGCCAGCGCGATGGCTTTGCCGATGCCGCGGCTGCCGCCAGTCACGAGCGCGCGCTTGCCTTTGAGTTCCAGGTCCATCGTCTTCCCTCCTGTTGCCGTGTGAGGGATTTTGCCGCACGGCCGGTGTTGATCGGTGCCTGCGGATGCCGCACCGGATCCCTGGTGTGCGTCCGCGTCGCCAGTGCCAGTGCCAGCGTCACCGCCGCAACCGATTGGGACGAAAATGCGCCGCTTCTCCTACGCCCGAACACGCTCTTCGACGACATTGCCGGAATGGAAATGGCCCCACCATATCCGGACCGAGATCGAATGGAGAACGGCATGAAGATCAGCAAGACGTATGGCCTCGCAGGCGGCAGGGCACACCGCTCCTCGTGGCGTGGTTCGGCCTTTGTGAATTCGACCGGCCCGAACTTCGACATTCCCGAGTCGCTGCTGGCAGAGGTCGATTTCAAATGGTTGATGGCCGGCCACGGATGGTGGGTCGACACCACCCGCTTTCACGACGACGCCACCTACGCGTCGGAACTGCTGCGCTGTGCCTTGGGTTCGGAGTCTCCGACACTGCGCCGCTGCGCAGCGGAATTTCTTGCACGTATCGCACGTACAGGGCGCCCCGACGCCATAAGTCAAGCGCCTGCCGGTCTGCCCATGTGAACACGCGCCGCCACCGCCGCGGCGCCGAGCCCGACCGCCTGCGCATAACGCGCCTCGTCGGTGGCACTTTCGGTATTTATCACCAGCACGCGTGAAGTGGGGTCCAGCGCCAGCGCCTGCCGCATGGCCGGGTCGGCGGCGGCACACATCAGCCCGGCCAGACCGGCGCTGCCGCTCTCGCCCGCCACCACCACCTGCGCGACGGCACGCGGCTTCGCCAGCGCCTGCATGGCCGCCACGGCGTCGGCGTCGGTGACCGTCATGAACGCCGTGGCCAGCGGCTTGAGCAGGTCCCAGGCCAGCAGCGACGGCTCGTAACATTCCAGCATCGCCATGTTGGTTGGCGCGCCTGCGGCAATCTTGACGCGTCGGCCGGCCCGCGCGCTGGCCAGCAGACAGGCCGCCTGCTCCGGCTCGACGATGACGACCGCCGGCGTCGGCGAAAAAACACTGTGCAGGCAGGTAGCCACAGCAGCCGCAAACCCGCCCACGCCGGCATGCAGAAACACGTGTGTGGGCGGCGCATCGAGTTGCTGCGCCAACTCGTGCACCATGGCGGTGTAACCCTGCATCACCAGGCCCGGCACCTCGGTGTAGCCGGGCCACGAAGTGTCCGACAACAGCGTCCAGCCGTGTTCTGCACTTTGGCGCGCCGACTCGGCCACCGCATCGTCGTAGCTGCCGGCCACGACCCGCATGTCGGCGCCGAAACGCGCGATCGCGTCACGACGTTCGGCCGTCACGGCCTCGTGCACGAAGATGACCGCGCGTGCACCCACCAGCCGCGCACCCGCGGCGACCGACTGCCCATGGTTGCCGTCGGTGGCGCAGGCGAAGGTCATCGCCGCCGCCACCCGGGCCACATCGGGGCTACCTGGTGCGTCCCGCTGCGGTGCGGCCGGCAACGCCAGCGAACCGGTGGCGGGCCGCGGCAATTCACTGGCCGGCACTTCGCGCCCCAACTGGCGCGAGGCTTCCTGCAGCAGCAGCCGGATGACTGCATAGGCCCCACCCAGCGACTTGAAGCTTTTCAGGCCCAGGCGCGCGCCTTCGTCCTTGACAAACACTGCCCCGAGGTCGCAGCGCGCCGCCGTTTCGCTCAACGAAACAAGGCGCGTGGGCCGGTAATCGAAACACTGCGCCAGCAATTCGGTCACTGCCCGCGCCGCATGCCGGTCCAGCATCGGGTGCGGCACCACGGCGCCGATGCGATGCTGCGGATTAACGAACAAGGCCATGCGGGACTCGACAGCAGGCGGCGTCGTTCACAGGCTCGCCTGCACCATGCGCCGCAACTCGGGCGTGATCTCGGGCATCACGCCGAACCAGGCCTTGAAGGCCGGGCGCGCCTGGTTCAGCAACATGCCCAGGCCGCCGACCGTGCGGTTGCCGCGCCGACGGGCGGCCGACAGCAGCGGCGTCTCCAGCGGCACGTAGACCAGGTCGGACACCACCGCGTGGGCGGGCAACCGGTCCAGCGCCAGCTCGAGTGGCGGCTGGCCGGCCATGCCCTGGTTGGTGGAGTTCACCAGCAGCGCCGCATCTGCGAGGGCATCGTGGCGCTGCTCCCACGCGATGGCACGCACCGGCGCGCCGAACTCCTGCGCCAGTGCCTGTGCCTTGCCGAACGAGCGGTTGCAGACGCGGATCTCCGTGGCCCCGCGTTCGGCCAGGCTGACGATGACGGCACGCGCACCGCCGCCGGCGCCCAGGACGGTGGCCGGGCCGCTATCGGCCCGCCAGTCGGGCAGTTCGTCGAGCAGGCTCTGGATGTAGCCGTAACCATCGTTGTTGGCGCCGCTGAGCGAACCGTCCGGTTCCACCACGATCGTGTTCATCGCACCCATGCGCCTGGCCACCGGGTCGACACGGTCCACCAGCGCCATCGCCGCCACCTTGTGCGGGATGGTCAGGTTGCAGCCGGCAAAACCCAGCGCCGCCAGGCCCTCGAGCGCCGCCGGCAGATTGGCCGGGGCTACCGGCAGCAGCACGTAGGCGCCCAGCAGGCCGTAATGCGTGATCCAGTAGTTGTGGATTCGCGGTGAGCGCGAGTGCGCCACCGGCCAGCCGATCACTCCGGCCAGTACGAATTTGTCGTGGTTGCGCATGGCTGTGAGGTTTTCGCGGGTCGTGGGAAGAGCCACATTTTCACCTGAACGCCGGGCACGCCGGCTTCGTGCTGCCGGCACCGCCGGTGTTCGGGCGTACACGACAATGCACCACTTGAAGTCCAGATACTTTTTGCAGCTCGTCGCCCTGTCCGCCCTGTGGGGGTCGTCCTTCATGTTGACGCGTTTCGCCGCCCCTCTGCTGGGGCCGAACATGCTGGCCGCCCTGCGCATGGGCATGGCCACGCTGGCGCTGGCAGCGCTCATGCGCGTGTTCAAGCAGCGCTGGCCGCTGGCGCACTGGCGCGAGCTCGCCTGGCTCGGCTTGCTGGCCGTGGCCGGCCCGCACCTGCTGTTCTCCTGGGCGGCGTTGCAGATGCCGGCCGGTTATGCGGCGCTGCTGTACGTGACCTCGGTCCTGTTCGGCGCGGTGGCATCGGCGTGGATGAAAGAAGAGGTGCTGACCGGGCCGAAGTTGCTGGGCTGCGTGCTGGGCTTCGCCGGGGCCGCATTCGTGGTTCGCCTGGGCCCGGTGCAGGTCACGCCGACGCTGGTGCTGGCGGTGCTCACGGCGCTGCTGGGTTCAGCCATGTCGGGCGGGTCTACACCGCTGATCAAGCGGGCGATCACGCGCATGGAGCCGCTGGCGATCACGGCCGGCATGCACGCGATCTCGTTCGTCCTGTTGTTGCCCGGCGCGTTGTACGACTGGCCCCGGGCCCGTTTCACGGCCGGCTCGCTGGGCGCCGTGGCGTTGATGGGCACCTTCACGTCCGGGGTGGCATGGTGGATGTACGCCCGCATCATGCGCCACGTGTCTTCCACCGCGGCCTTGAGTTCCACGTTCATGATCACCGGTTTCGGCGTGTTGTGGGCGGTGGTTTTTCTGGACGAGCGGGTCGGCGCCGGCCTGTACGCCGGCGGCGGCCTGATCCTGCTGGCCTGCGCACTGGTGATGGGCTTCAACCCGCTGCGCCGCGTGGCGACAATACTGGCGCCCAGGGCCCGATGAAGAACAAGTACTTCTTCCAGCTCGCCGCGTTGTCGGCGATATGGGGCTCGAC
>JANLQZ010000511.1:0-5344 GCA_031368125.1 Betaproteobacteria bacterium | reverse complement strand
CTGGCTGCCTGCGCATGCCGGCGATGGTGTGCGCCAGGATCGTCAACGGTGCGGGAAATTCAATGCCCGCAGCAGGCGCCAGCCCAGGAGCAGACCCAGGATGGCCGCGTAAACAAACACTTCAGCAAAGTTGTTCTTGCCGGCGCGCATCCAGAAAAAATGCAGCACCGCCAGGCAAGCGATGGCGTAGACCAGTTTGTGCAGCAGTTGCCACCGCTTCGCACCCATGGCCTTGACGATGCGGTTGAAAGACGTCAGCGCCAACGGTGTCAGCAACACAAAAGCAGTGAATCCGACCAGGATGAAAGGACGTTTGGCAATGTCGCGCGCGATGTCAGCCACGTCAAAGCCCATGTCAAACCAGCTGTAACTCAGGAGATGGACGCTGGCATAGAAATACATGAGCAGCCCCACCATGCGGCGGAATCGGGCCAGTGCAGGCGTCCGTGTGATAACCCGCAGCGGTGTCACCGCCAACACCAGGCAAAGGAATCGCAACGTCCAGTCACCGGTGGAACGCACCAGCGCTTCGGCCGGGTTGGCACCCAACTGGTTCGAGATTGCCGCGTACAACAGCCACGCGAACGGCAGCAGCGCAGCCGCGAACAACAGGGGCTTAGCAAATCGGCTGAGCAGGACCTTCCTGGCCATGACGACAAGGCTGCCGGACCCGGCGCCATCCAGCCCTGAATGCGCCGCCGGAAAACGCGCCCGGCGCACGGCCGGATCGATTTGCGGCATCAATTTGGCAGTCATGGCTGGACAGAACGCCACAACCAACTCTAAAAGAACTTCTTCAGGTCCATGCCGGTGTACATCTGCCCGACCTGTGCTTCATAACCATTGAACATCAAGGTCTTGCGCTTCTTGGCCAGCAAACCGTCCTCGCCAATGCGGCGCTCCGTGGCCTGACTCCAGCGTGGATGGTCGACATCCGGATTCACATTCGAGAAGAATCCATACTCGTTCGCCGCCGCCCGGTTCCACGCCGTGGCAGGTTGCTTGTCGGTGAAGCGGATCTTGACCAGGCTCTTGCCACTCTTGAAGCCGTATTTCCATGGCACCACCAGCCGGACCGGCGCGCCACTCTGGTTGGGCAATACTTCGCCGTAGATGCCAAAGGACAGCAGTGTCAACGGGTGCATCGCCTCGTCCATGCGCAGTCCTTCCACATACGGCCAGTCGAGCACACTCGATCCGACAAACGGCATGGTCTTGGGATCTGCCAGCGTCACGAACTCGACGTACTTGGCTGCGCCAAGCGGCTCGACCTTCCTGATCAACTCGGACAAGGAGTAACCGACCCACGGTATCACCATCGACCAACCCTCCACACAACGCAGACGGTAGATGCGCTCCTCCTGTGCACTGAGTTTGAGCAAGTCCTCCAACGCATACTTTGCCGGCTTCTTGACCAGGCCTTCAATTTCCACCGTCCATGGCGCAGTTTTGAGGCTGTGCGCGTTCTTCGCCGGATCGGCCTTGTCGGTGCCGAACTCGTAGAAGTTGTTGTAGGTCGTGGCGTCTTTATAGTCGGTCACTTTTTCCATCGTCACCGCGCCGGCCACCGCCGACTTCCCGCCAGGCAAAGGCGCCAGCTTGCCAGGACGCGGCTGTTGTGCCTGCGCATGGCGCACAGCCCACGAGGCCAGCGCCACGCCAGCGAAGCCACCCGCCATTTGCTTGATCAGTTCGCGGCGGCCGCGGTAAATCTCCGGCGCAGTGATTTCACTGGTGACTGGATGGATAAATCCGTCGGTGGCGGTCTTGATGATCATGGCACGGTCCTCGAATCTGCAATGGTGGTCGTCAGAGCAACGGGGTTCTTACAAAGTTCCTGCGCGCGCCCAGGTCGGTCACACCGCACGGACGCCGGACGGGTTGGCATCCAGCCGCGACTACAAAGCAAAAGGGCGGGCATCCCGAGATGAACCCGCCCCCTTGTGGACCGCGCCGCCACACCCCTGGCGCCCCGGCGAACCGGCCGTCAGCGCAATCCGGCGATGTAGTCCGCTACTGCCTTGATCTCCCGGTCATTGAGCTTGGCGGCGACCTGCGCCATCTGCAGGCTGTTTTGGCGCACACCATCGCGAAAGGCCGTCAACTGTGCCACGCTGTATTCGGCATGCTGGCCGCCCAGCCTGGGATATTGCGCAGGAATACCGGCGCCGTTCGGGCTATGGCAGCCGGCACAGGCAGCCACCTGGCGCTCCGCGATGCCGCCGCGGTAAATGCGTTCACCGGTCGCAACCAGTTCCTTGTCCTTGGCAAAACCTGCCTTGGCCTGCTTGCTGGTGACCCAGTAAGCGATGTTCTTCATGTCGTCGTCGGACAAGGTTGCCGCAAAACCCTTCATCACCGCGTTATTGCGTTTGCCCGACTTGAACTCCTGCAATTGCTTGACGAGGTACTGCGGATGCTGCTGGGCCAGTTTCGGATTCACGGGAGTGCCGGAATTCCCATCCGCGCCATGGCAGGCGGCGCAAACCGCCGTGAAACTCGATTCCCCCTTTGCCAGGTCCGGTTTTGATGCCTTGGCCGGGGCCACCGCCGCGACGGCAGCCGCAGGTTTCTTGTCCTCGGCAAAGACACACAAGGTGGTAGCAGCCAATGACGTGGCCAGCAACAGGTGGGCAATCAACTTCATGGGGATGGGTTCAGGTAGGCAAAACAGCGTGATTCTACAATGCAGGTTGCCGCTCCCCACCAAATCCATGACCACCCAGCACAAGCGGCCGCCCGCAACACCACGCTTCCCGGCGGTGCCCGCCGCGGCATCCAGCATTGCAGCCGGATGGCTGCATACCGCCAAGTTCCTGACCACTGCGCCCGAGCTGCACTTCCTGCCTGCGCTGGCGTTGCCGGAAATTGCGTTTGTGGGGCGCTCCAATGCCGGCAAGTCGACCTGCATCAACACCTTGACGCAGCAAAAGCAGCTCGCCTTCGCTTCCAGGAAGCCGGGCCGCACCCAACACATCAATCTGTTTTCGCTCGGCAAGCAAGGCGTGACCGATGCGGTACTGGCAGATCTGCCGGGTTATGGCTACGCCGCGGTGCCCAAGCAGGACAAGATCCGCTGGCAGCAGGTGATGGCCAATTACCTCGTCACGCGCGAGAACCTGACCGGTATCGTGCTGTTGTGCGACCCGCGCCTCGGGCTCACCGACCTCGACGAAATATTGCTCGAGGTCATACGGCCGCGTGTCGAACAGGGAATGAAGTTCCTGCTCGTCCTGACCAAGGCCGACAAGCTGACCCGCAGCGAGGCCGCGAAGGCCTTGTCGATCGCCAAATTGCAGGCCGGCGGCGGACAGGCGGTGCTCTTTTCGGCGACCAAACGCCAGGGCATCGACGAGGTGTCCCAACTGCTGTGGCAGTGGGCCCACCCCGCTTCTGCGGCGCCCGCCGCGCCGATAACACCAACCGAAACGCCGACCACGGAAAGCGCTGTTTAACCGCGGGGAGAAGGCGGCGCGACGACCCTTGGGCGCCCGTCAATACACCGAGCCGGCGCCGGCCGGCCGCACCTTGAAGCGCTTGTGCACCCAGTAGTACTGCGTCGGCATCGCGTCGATGTACGTCTGCAGGCGCTGGTTCATGAAGGCGGCGTCTGCCATCAGGTCGTCGGTCGGGTAATTCCGCCATGCGGGCTCGACCTGCACGTCGTAACCAGAGCGGGTCATGCGCGTCACGACCGGCACCACCTTGGCTCGCCCCAGCCGGGCAAATCGCGACAGCGAGGTCAGTGTCGCGGTCGGCACGCCATAGAAAGGCACGAACTCGGACTCCTGGCGCGTGATGTTCATGTCCGGCAGCAGGTACAACAGTTGCCCATGGCGCAGCGTCTGCACCACCGGCTTCAACCCGTCCTCGCGGCCGAACATCCTGGGGTTGCCAAAGCGGCGGCGTCCGGCCAGGATCCACGCGTCCACCGCCTTGTCCACCTGGCTGGAATAGATGGTGGTAAATTGGCGCGGCAGTTGCTGGGTCAACGCGGTCCATCCGGCGTCCAGGCCGAAGAAATGCGGCGCAAAAATGACCGTGGGCTGGTTGCCCTCTAACTCCTCCAGGGCTCCACACAGGCGCAACCTGCGGCGCAGCACCCGCTCCGAACCGTGCCAGAGCCAGCCGCGATCGAGCCAGGCCTGCGCGAAATGGATGAAGGTCTGGATCGCCATGCCGCGAACCTTGCGTCGCGGTAGCTGCGGGAAACACAGGCGAAGGTTGACCCACACCACCCTGCGGCGTGCAGTCGCCAGGCCGTACAGCAACCAGCCCAGCAACCAGCCCAGTGCCCGAACCCCGCCCAATGGCAGGTGCGCCACAAGGCGCATGAACCGAATGCCGATGCGGCTCAACATGCGTTGCGGTCCACCGTCATTGCTCGCGATGGGGTTGCTTGTAGCGGGCGTACCCCCACAGATACTGGGCTGGGCACTCCCGGATCAGCCGCTCCATTTCCTGGTTGATCTGGCGCACCGCGGCATCGACGGTGTCGGCCAGAGGCTGCTGCAGCTCGCGGAAATGCAGGCGGTAACCGCGCCCGAGTGGCAAACGCTCGCCCCACAGCAACAACACGCTGGCCCCGGTCTGCTGGGCCAGACGCGCCGACAGCGTCATCGTGTAGGCGTCGCGGCCGAACAATGGTGTCCAGAGCCCCATGCCGTCCGGTGGCACCTGGTCCGGCAACAACCCGACCGCGTGCCCGTTGCGCAGCGCACGCATCATCTGGCGCACGCCAGCCAGATTCGTCGCGGCCGTGTTCAAGCCGGGGCGGTCGCGCGCTTGCAGCATCAACCGCGCCAGCCATGCTTGCCGGGCCGGCCGGTACAACACGGTCAGCGGACCGAATCGCGCGCCATACCGCTGCGCAAGTCCCTGCGCCGTGATCTCGAAACAACCCAGGTGCGGGGTCAGGAACACGACCCCTTTGCCGCTGGCATAGGCCCGGTCCACGCAGGCGTCGTTGTCCCATTCGCAGGCAACCGCCGCACCCATCCACAGGCGCGGCAATTCGGCCACCATCCGCCCGCCATGGCCGACCGCGCCGCGCACCTGTGCAAATCCAAAACCGGCCAGGCGGGCGTTGGCCAGGAATCGCCGCCGGTACCGGCCCGAACCCAGGAACACCAGCCAACCCAGGATCCAGCCCATCACATGCAGCAGCCGCAGCGGCATGGCCGAGAACAGTCTGAAAAGCGTCGTCATGCCTGGGGTAAAATAATCTGGTCGCCGAGTTACGGAACTACTTGCAGGGCGACACCACGATGGGCCGATGTTTTGCAGCGGCCAATTGTGCCTTGTGAATCTGCTAAAGCGTTCGCCAAGGCACCGGCGCCCAGGC
>JANLQZ010000787.1:0-3002 GCA_031368125.1 Betaproteobacteria bacterium | reverse complement strand
GCATTGGGCATTGGGCATTGGGCATTGGGCATGGATGGTTTTGCCAGGCGATCTGCTTGAGGCCAGTGAGATTTTCTTGCACGCCTCGACACATCAATGTTTACAATATCGGAATATCAATCCGAAACTGTAAACAATGATTACCCGCCACGCTGCGCCGCGCATCCTCAGACTGCTCCAGGGCTTTCCCGTGGTCACCGTCACAGGGCCGCGTCAATCGGGCAAGACCACGCTGGTGCGTCAGCTGCTTTCGAACAAGCCCTATGTGACACTGGAGGCGCCGTCGCAGCGCGAATTTGCGCGCAGCCAGCCCGCCGAGTTCCTGCGCCAGTATCCCCAGGGGGCGGTGATCGACGAGGCGCAAAACGCCCCCGAGCTTTTCTCGCAGATGCAGGGCGTGGTGGATGCCTCCAACCAGATGGGCCAGTTTGTGTTGACAGGCTCGCAAAACCTGTCGCTGCTGTCTGGTGTCACGCAAAGCCTGGCGGGGCGCACGGCGCTGGTTGAACTGCTGCCCCTGTCGGTTGCCGAGCTGCGTCAGGCTGGCTTGCTGGATGCGGGTTATGCGAGCCACCTGGTCAAGGGTTTCTTTCCGGCCATCTACTCGCGCGCCTTGGAACCGTATGAGTGGCTGCAGGCCTATCTGATCACCTATGCCGAGCGAGACGCGCGGCAGCTTGCCGCCATCCAGGATTTGAGCGCTTTCCAGCGATTTCTCAAACTGACCGCCGCGCGCACCGGGCAACTGCTCAATATGCAGTCGCTCGCCGGCGATGCTGGTGTCAGCGACAAGACCGTCAAGAGCTGGCTGTCGATTCTGGAGACCTGTTACCTGATTCACTACGTGCGCCCGCATTTCGCCAACTTTGGCAAGCGTCTGGTCAAACAGCCCAAGCTGTATATGACCGATGTAGGCCTGGCTGCCGCACTGATAGGCATACAAAACGAAAGCCAGGCGCAGACACACCCTTTGCGAGGCGCATTGTTCGAGACGCTGGTTGTCAATGAATTCCTCAAGAACCGCTGCAACATGGGCTTGCGCGACCCGCTGTACTTCTGGCGCGACAACATCGGAACCGAGGTGGATCTGATCGTGGAACACGGCAACGAGATCGCTGCCGTCGAGATCAAGTCCGGCCTGACTGTCGCGTCCGATGCATTTCGCAGCCTCCGAAAATGGCAAAAATACGCTACGGAGCGCGGGAGCTTCTCCGCGGTCCATCCGGGTCTGGTCTACGGCGGCGAAACACGGTTCATGCGCGAAGGCGTCGATGTGCTGCCGTGGTCAGAGTTGTGACCGGCGCTGTTGCGATGCGCCATGCAGGCTCGCCGCATTTCCACGGATCGGGCGACGCCGCAGGATAATCTGCTGCAACCCCAGGAGACCGTACCATGACTTCCCTCGTCGTCACCCTCATCGGCCCGGACCGCCCCGGCATGGTCAGTGCAGTGTCGGACGCCGCCACCGCCCACGGCGCCAACTGGACCGATAGCCTGATGGCCAATTTCGCCGGCCAGTTCGCCGGCATCGTGCAGCTCGATGTGCCGGCCGCCAAAAGCGATGCGCTGGCCGCCGCCCTGCGCGGCCTGGAGTCGCCCGAATTTCGCATCGTGGTGGCGCATGCGCAAGCCGGCGCCAAAGGCCCCGCCACACGGCGCCTGCAGCTCGACCTGATCGGCCACGACCGGCCGGGAATCATCCACAACATCTCGAGCCAGCTGGCGCAACACGGCGTCAGCATCGACAAGCTGCAGACCCGGATTTCCAGCGGCGCGATGTCGGGCGAGCAGATGTTCCATATGAACGCGCAGTTGACAGTGCCCCTGGCGCTGGATGTCGATACGCTGCAAGCGGCGCTCGAAGGCCTGGCCAACGAGCTGATGGTGGACATCAGCTTCGACACTGCGGCGGCCGGCGCGCGCTAGCAGCGAGAGATCAACCGGCGCCGCGGACCCGCGCAAGCAGCCGGTCGGCATAGTCCTGCCACAAGGCGGTATCGGCAACACCCTTGAAAACTCCGGCGCGGGCCTGGTCTGCCACCCACTGCTGCTTGTCGGCGATCGCGGCTGTCATGAAGGGCTCGAAGCCGGCCTCACGCACCGTGTTCGCGGCTTCGCGCATTTCCTCGGCCCGGCGCTGCCCATGCTGCACCACGCGACTGAAGAAATACGCGCCCTGCTGTTGCCAGTCGATGCCGGGAAATGTCTCCTGCAGCGTCGGAATCATGTGGTCCTCGACACCATAGGCGCGTGCGGTGGCGTAACTCTCGATCACCAGCGCCTCCAGGCCCTTGATCATCACGCTGCGGCACATCTTGATCGCGCTGGCCACGCCGAGTTGGTCGGACACGGCCTTGGCATCCATGCCCCAGCCCTGCAGCACCGCGGCGAGGTCGGCTGCGCGCGCACCACCAAGCAGCATCGGCACGCGCATGCCGTACGGCGGGACCGACGTCATCACGCCGGCCTCGACGTAGCACCCGCCGGCGCCGTCGATCAGGGCGGCGGCGGCCTGTTTGGTGCCAGGGGAGGCCGAATTCAGGTCGAGGAACAACGCGCCGGGCCGGATATGTCTGGCCGCTTCCTGCGCCACGGCCAGCGTGTTGGAGGCGGTGACGGCCGACAGCACCAGATCCGCACCGCCACACAGGGCCTGCATCGACCCGCAGGCGGCAATGCCGGCCCCGGTTGCATGTGCGAGTTCGGCGTCGCGCGAGGCCGTAGCGTCGAACTTCAGGTCCCACGCAGAGACCAACCGCACCCTGGGCTTGAGCCCGATGGCGAAGGTCTTGCCGACCTCGCCGTAACCCACCAGACCGATGTGTTCGAAATTCACCAACTGCCCTCTTGTTCGCTTGCCGCGTAGTTTATTGCGTGGGAATTTTCGCGCGCGTTATCACCTCGCCCCAGCGCCTTATTTCGCCGGCCAGCAATTCGGCCGCCTGCGCGGGAGAACTGGATTGCGCCTCGACATGGAGTTCATGCAACTTCTTCTTGACCTC
>JANLQZ010000465.1:0-2013 GCA_031368125.1 Betaproteobacteria bacterium | reverse complement strand
TCGCGCACGGCCAGGTCGTGGTGGTTCTGGCCGTTGGCCGAAAAGAACACCATGTCGTGCCGGTAGCGCCCGACTTCGCGCAAGCCCAGAACACCGCAGTAGAAGGCGACCGCGGGCGCGAGCGCTCGCACATTGAGGACGACGTGGCCGACGCGTTGCACCTGGATTGGCATGGGCGAAATCATAGCGCCCTGGCCGCCGGTTGCGTGTGGTGCGCAGCCGGTGTTTCGCAGCCGATGTGGCGAGATTCCAACGGTCGATCTGCGTCGTGCCACCATGGCGCCAGACCCCTTGCTTGAGCTGCGCGACCTGCGCAAGTCGTTCGGCGGCGTGGTGGCCAACGACGGCATCTCCTTCAGTGTTCGCCAAGGCGCGATTGCCGGGCTGATCGGGCCCAATGGCTCCTGCAAGACGACCCTGTTCAATCTCGTGACAGGCCTGTACACGCCCGATGCCGGCGATGTGTTGTTCGACGGCCGGTCGCTGCTGGGGCAAAACCCGGGCCCGATTGCCCGCGGCGGCCTGGTTCGCACCTTCCAGCAGTCGGCGGTGTACGAAGGGATGAGTTGTGCGCAAAACATGCTGGTCAGCATCTCGCACGCCGGTGCAGGTTTGACGGCCCTGTTGTCCCGGCCCCGCCGCCCGGAGCGCGCGCGCGCCGCCGAACTGCTGGCGTTCGTCGGCCTCGGGGCGCAATCGGAGCAGCTGGCGGGCGAGTTGTCCTATGGTCAGCGCAAGTTGCTGGAGCTGGCGATGGCGCTGATGGGGCAGCCGCGCATGCTGCTGCTCGACGAGCCCACAGCGGGCGTGAACCCGGCCCTGATATCGACGCTGGTCGGGCACCTGCGGCGGGTCAACGCGGAGATGGGTGTCACGCTGCTCATCATCGAGCACAACATGCGCGTCGTGATGGACCTCGCGCACGAGGTCCATTGCCTGGTGCGCGGCCGCCTGCTGGTTTCCGGCACGCCGGCGCAGGTGCGCGGCGATGCACGGGTGCTGGAAGCCTACCTGGGTGCGACAGGAATTCCACCACCAGTGGCCCGGACAGTTCCGCCGCGCCCGGGATGACCCGCGCGCGATCTGCCCTCGATCCAGACCGGTACGCGCATGCCGGCTGATCCCGTGCCGCGGCTGAGCATCCGCAACTTGCACGCCGGTTACGGCCCCACCGAAATCCTGCATGGGGTGGACCTGGAGCTGGCGCCGGGGCGCTCGTTGTGCCTGGTCGGCCCGAACGGCGCCGGCAAGTCGACCGTGCTCAATGCGGTATTCGGGCTTGCGGACGTGCACCAGGGCCGGATCGATGTGGACGGGGTCGACGTGGCACGCCTGGGTTCGGCGCAGCGTCTGGGTGACCTGGGAATCGCTTATGTGTTGCAGAGCAGTTCGGTCTTCCCCGACCTGAGCGTCGAGCAGAACCTCGGACTGGGCGCCTTCCTGCTGGGCTCCCGTGCCAAGGCCCGAGAGGCGGTGGCGAAGATCCTGGACCGCTACCCGGCCCTCGCCGAGCGGCGCCGGGCCAGGGCCGGCGTGTTGTCGGGCGGGGAAAGGCGCCAGCTGGAAATCGCCCGCGCGCTGATGTTGCAGCCCGGGCTGCTGTTGATCGACGAGCCCTCGATCGGCCTGGAGCCCAAGGCGATCGAGGCGGTTTTTGCGATGTTGCGCGAACTGCAGCGACGCGACGGCATGTCGATCCTGCTGGTAGAGCAAAACGTGCGCCAGGGGCTGGCATTTGCCGACCATGGCGCGGTGCTGGTGGCCGGAAAACCGGTTGCCTTCGGTACCGGCGCTCAGTTGTTGTCCGACCCCAAGACGAGCCGGCTGTTCCTGGGTGACTGATACCAAATTGCGTTCGATCGCCAAGATCCGTTCGGGCTGAGCTTGTTGAAGCCACTCGGTCCTTCGACGAGCTCAGGGTGAACGGTTTCATATCTTTGAACGCTAGAACGTATGAGGTCCGGTGTCGGCGGCGCGGAGCTTGCACCGCCGAGCGTGGCGCTCGCGCAGGCC
>JANLQZ010000385.1:0-1797 GCA_031368125.1 Betaproteobacteria bacterium | reverse complement strand
ATCCTCCATGCTGCGCATTGCGGAATTCGCCCTTGGGAACGGCCCGGCGGCGCTCATGCCAGCCACCTGCTCTTGTGTTGTCCCGCCAGTTCCCGCAGCGCCTCGCGCTGGCGCTCCAGGTGGGTGCGCATGGCCGCGTCGGCACCCGCGCTGTCGCGCGCGCGCAGCGCGGCAAACACTGCCAGGTGCTCCTGCAGGCTTTGCTCCACGCGTCCGCCGAGCTGCAGGCTTTGAAGCCGCGCCAGTTTGAGGATCTTGCGCAGGTCTCCGATCACCTGAGCCAGCCAGCGGTTGTTCGCCAGCGCGATGATGGCCTCGTGGATCGCGAAGTTGACCTCGTAATAGGCCGTGATGCGCCGCGCCCTGGCATGGCCGCACAGCCGGTCGTGCAGGACCTGGAGCGCGGCAAGGTCGGCATCCGTGGCATTACGCGCCGCCTCGAAGGCGCAACGTCCCTCGAGCAGCGCTATGACGGGAAAAATCTCGTCGAGATCGCGCTCGGTGACCTGGTTCACGAAACAGCCGCGGCGCGGTTCGTGCCGAACCAGGCCCTCGGCCGTCAGCACCTTCAACGCCTCGCGCAGCGGCGTGCGCGAGATCTTCAGGCCACCGCACAAAGCCACTTCGTCCAGAAAACTGCCGGGAGCCAGTTCGCCGGCAAAAATCCGCTCGCGCAACGACGCGGCCACTTCGGAATGCAGGGAGTCTTGTACCAGGCGCATGAACGGAGCAACGGGGTTGTAATTTCAAATAATTATGCGTAATTATAAGAATCCGGCGGCCCGCCGCAACCAGGTTCCCGTCAGTGTTTACCCTGGCCCGCGTCCAGCGGTCGGCCACGCGCCCACCACCACAAGCCGGCCCCTCCCACCACCATCGGGATGCACAACCACTGGCCCATGCTCATGCCCAGCGAGAGCAACCCGAGGTGCGCGTCCGGTTCGCGAAAGAACTCGGCCGTGAACCGCAGCACGCCGTATCCGGCCAGGAACGCGGCAGCCACCTGCCCGGTGCGGCGCGGCTTGCGTGCGTATAACCAGAGCAACACAAACAACAGCAGCCCTTCGAGCAGGAACTGGTAGACCTGCGAGGGATGGCGCGGCAGGTCACCGGCACCGCGGAACACCATGCCCCACGGCAGATCGGGATCACTCAGCCGCCCGGGCAGTTCCCCGTTGATGAAATTGCCCACGCGCCCGGCCGCAAGCCCGGTCGGCACACAGGGTGCGACAAAATCCGCCACTTGCCAAAAGGGCCGCTGCCGCGACCGGGCAAACCACAACATCGAGCCGATCACACCCAGCATGCCGCCGTGAAAGCTCATGCCGCCTTGCCAGACGGCAAACACCTCGAGCGGATGTGCGAGGTAGTAACCCGGCTTGTAGAACACGCAATAACCGATTCGACCACCCAGCACCACACCCAGCACACCCAGAAACAGTATGTCTTCCACGTCCTTGCGGCTCCAGGCCCCGGGGCCGGTGATCGACGCGTAAGGCTGGTGCTTGAGCCGCAACCAACCCAGCCACATGAACAGGCCGAACGCCGCCAGGTAGGTCAGGCCATACCAGTGCACCGCGACCGGGCCGAGTTGCAGGGCGACAGGATTGATTTGAGGGTGCATCAGCATGGCGTGCATTGTGCACGCGGCACGGCGCACGGCGCGCCCTGCACCGCCGGGTGCGCCGACTGCGCACAGTCTCGGCGCCGCGCAACGCCGGGCTTCCATGCCTTCGACTGGCGCGGTCGGCGCGGGTTTGCCCTGATGGCTGGTCCCCGGGTCGTCCCTACATTCAC
>JANLQZ010000095.1:0-2324 GCA_031368125.1 Betaproteobacteria bacterium | reverse complement strand
CCCGTGGTGTCAGCGGCCAGTTGAGAAAGTCGGGTTAGCCGCGGGATACCACCGGCCCCCTCAGCCGCTAACGGCTGGGGGTTTCAGGTGGCTTTGAACTTCAACCGGTCTTCTTCTCCCTTGCTGCCTTGGGTCCCTTGGACTTATCTTGCGGCGGCACAAACCCAATAGGCCGCTTGGGCGGATCGGGCGGCGTCATCAATTCGCGGATGGCATCGAACACCTGTTTGAGCTGCATGCGGGTATTGCGGCTGAAAGTATCGTGCGATAACTCGATGCTCTCGGTCTTCATTTCCAGCTCGGCCAGCCGTTTAGCCAGATCGGCGTGCGTGGAGGCCGCCAGACGCAACCGCACGAACGCGCGCACCACGTAGATGCCCATCTCCACCGCCTGGGCGGAGGCCAGCACATTGGCCGCCTGAATGGCGCCGTGCTCGGTGAATGCGTAGGGCAACGCTTTAGAAAACTTCAACTTCTGGAGGTGGTCGCAATTTGCGACCACCTCGGCTTTCTCGGCGGCGTTGAGCTGCAACAGGAAATCGCCGGGGAAGCGCTCGCGGTTGCGCTTGACTTGCTCATTGAGCCGCTTGGTCGGCACGCCGTACAGCGCGGCCAAGTCCACATCGATCATTACCTTGAGGCCGCGCACCAGCTGGATGCGCCCCTCGATACGCGGCAGCAGCAAAGCGCCTGTAGTTGAAGCTGGTTTGGTGACCATGCAATCCTTTGCTCAGCGGGTGGCCTGGGCCATCACCGTTTCGAGCATTTGCGAGACAAACTGCTGTTTGGCCTTGGGCAACTGCACGATGGCATCAATCTGCTGATGCAGTCGGGAACTTGGCCCGCGCTTGGCGCCGCGGCGTTGTGCGCCGGCCTTGGCCGTACCAGAAGAAAGAGGCTGCCCCATGGGCTCATCGAGCGAGAGCGTGAGCATCCTGGCCAGAGTGGGCAGCATCGATGCCGGAAAACGCGTGCGGCCCACCTCGTAATGGGCCAGCGTCTGATGGGGAACGCCCGACTGATCGAACAATTGCTGTTGCGTCAAGCTGTGTTCCTTGCGGGCCTGCGCGATGCGCGCGCCCAGTTCCTTGAAAAACTGTTCGTCGTGGGTGTTCATGATCGTTGGACAAAAAAAGCTGGCCATGAAACTACACTGGATTTGCGTGATGTGGCTGACTCTACTCAATTCGGCTGCGACGCCCTGGCCCTGGTCGCCCCGGCCAGCACCGAGCTGCTGCAAATGGCCGCTCAGCGCGGCCACAACCTGGGCAGCATCACGGCCGCGCTGCTGCGCCTGCTCGACCAATATGGCGCGCCGTTGCTGCAGGCAGCGATGGTGGAGGCCACTATGGTCGGCACAGATCGACAAGTTATGACAAAGTTCCTTCGAATTCTCCGCGCGGCCGTGCCTGCCCCGGCTTGAGCAACACCACCACCGCACCGGCACCCCCCTCGGCCGGACGCGCCTGCACAAAAGCCAGGATCTCGTTCTTTTGCACCAGCCAGCCGTGTACCTTGTGTTTGAGCACCGGGGCCTTGCCGGGTGAACCGAGCCCCTTGCCGTGCACGATGCGCACGCAGCGCAGGCCCTGCTGGCAGGCATCGCGGATGAAGCCGGTCAGTGCGGCGCGTGCGTCTTCGGTGCGCAGGCCGTGCAGGTCGAGCTGGCGCTGGATGCTCCAGTGCCCCTGGCGCAGCTTGCGGGTCACGTCGGTGCCGATGCCGGGGCGCCGGAAGCTCAACTGGTCGTCCACGTCGAGCAGCGTGCTGACGTCGAACTCGTCGCTGATCGCCTCGCGCAACACCGCGCGCTCGTCGAGCTGCGATTGCCGTGGCACCGGTTCCGGCCGGGCCTTCGGCGGCGCCGCGTGGCGCTTGTCGGGCAGCGGCTGCACCACGCCGGCGGCCCGTATGAAAAGCTCTTTCGCGCTGGCCTCGCGTCGCTGTGTGCGCGCCAGTTCGGCGGCAGCCAGCGCCTGTTGCCGGGCCTGGTCTTCGATCGCGTTCTTGACCAGCTTGAGCTCGCCCAGCGAACGCACAAGGGTGGCGGCGCGCTTCACAACAGCCCCCGCTCGGCCATCGACAGGGTCTCGCCAGCGCCCACGATCACGTGGTCGAGCACGCGCACGTCCACCAGCGCCAGCGCGGCCTTGAGGGTCTGGGTCAATGCCTCGTCGGCGCGCGATGGCTGCACCGAGCCGCTGGGGTGGTTGTGCGCCAGCACCACCGCCGCCGACTGGTGGTGCAGCGCGCGCAACACCACTTCGCGCGGGTAGACGCTGGTCTGTGTCAGGGTGCCGCGAAAAAGCTCTTCGATCGCCAGC
>JANLQZ010000283.1:0-5200 GCA_031368125.1 Betaproteobacteria bacterium | reverse complement strand
CGGGAAGACCGACTTGTAGGATTCCAGCGCCGCCAGGGCAAGCTCCTGCTCGCCGATCAGGGGCAACAACGCCTGCCCCAGGCAAAACAGGTTCCAGTAGGCGATGTTGGGCTGGCGGTTGAAGGCATAACGCCCCTGGGTATCGGAATGGTTGCAGATATGCGCCGGATCGAATCCATCGAGAAACTGGAACGGGCCATAGTCGACCGTCAACCCGAGGATGCTCATGTTGTCGGTATTCATGACCCCGTGGCAAAAACCCACCGCCTGCCATTGGGCCAGCAGGTCGGCGGTGCGTTCGCTCACGGCTTCCAGAAAAGCGGCATAGGCATTGCCGGCGAAACGCGTGGTGGTGCGGCAACCGGGATAGAACCGGTCGATCACGTAGTCAGCCAATTGCTTGAGCTGGCCTGTCTGCCCACTGTAGGAGAAGTGTTCGAAGTGCCCGAAGCGCACGAAGCTGGGCGCGACGCGCGTCACCACCGCTGCGGTTTCCACTTCCTCGCGCCGCACCGGTGCATCCGAGCCAGTGACACACAAGGCCCGGGTGGTCGGAATCCCGAGGCCGTACATCGCCTCGGAGCACAGGAATTCGCGGATCGAACTGCGCAATACCGCGCGACCGTCGCCCATGCGCGAATAGGGCGTCAGGCCGGCGCCCTTGAGTTGCAGTTCACGCATTTGCCCATCGGCGCCGGTTATTTCGCCAAGCAGGATGGCGCGCCCGTCGCCAAGTTGCCCCGCCCATTGCCCGAACTGGTGTCCGCTGTAGACACTGGCAAGCGGCGCGGAACCGGGCAGCGCCAGGTTGCCGGTGAGTGCCTCGAGTGCCTGGTCGCACTGCAGCCAATCCAGCGGGAGCCCCAGTTCTTCGGCCAGACGCGGGTTGCGAGCGACCCAGTAGGGCGCAGGCAACGCCGTGGGCGCCAGGCGGGTGGAGAACGCATCGCCCAGATCCGCGAAGCTGTTGCGCCAATGCAGTGCACCAGGGGCGGAGGCCGGCGTAGCGGGCGGGGCGCACGGGGCAGGGTTGACGGCAGGTTTGACGGGCATGTCCATCAGCCAATTGTCCCGCACTTGGGTTCCGAACGATGTTATGAGGGCAATCCCCGGTGTGCGCGCGATGCAGCTTGCGTAATACTAGGGGTGGCAAGAACATATGTCGCATTTGGACCAACCCGGAGACCCGCATGCTCGGATTAATGCAAGACCAACCGCTGATGATTTCCTCGCTGATCGAATTCGCCCGGCGGCACCATGGCGAGGGCGAAATCGTCTCGCGGCGCGTGGAAGGAGACATCCACCGCACCAACTACAGCGAGGTCGCCGCGCGCGCGCGCCAGGTCGCGAACGCCCTCGACACGCTGCAACTGGCGTTTGGAGATCGGGTGGCGACATTGGCCTGGAACGGCTACCGCCACCTCGAGCTGTATTTCGGCGTCAGCGGCACCGGACGCGTGTTGCACACCCTGAACCCGCGCCTGCACCCGGACCAGATTGCCTGGATCGCCAACCACGCCGAAGACCAAGTGCTGTGTTTCGACATGAGCTTCCTGCCGATCGTCAAGGCCATCCAGGGCAAGGCCACCACGATCCGGCATTTCATTGCGTTGTGTGATGCCGACAAATTGCCGGGTGACACCGGAATTGCCGGGTTGCAAAGTTACGAGGCCTGGATCGTTTCGCACCCGCCGACGTACCGCTGGCCGGAATTCGATGAAAACACGGCGTCCAGCATGTGTTACACCAGCGGCACCACCGGCAACCCCAAAGCCGCGCTGTACAGCCACCGCTCGACCATCCTGCACGCGTTTGCAGGGGGAATGCCCGACGCATTGAACATGAGCGCGCGCGACGCAGTGCTGCCGGTCGTTCCCATGTTCCATGTCAACGCCTGGGGCCTGCCATACTCGGCCGCGATGACCGGGGCCAAGCTGGTATTTCCCGGCCCGGCGATGGACGGCAAGTCGATTTTCGAACTGATCGAATCGGAAAAGGTCAGTTTTGCGGCAGGTGTGCCCACGGTGTGGCAGATGATGCTGTCGCACATGCAGGCGGGCGGGCTGCGTTTCTCCACCCTCAAGCGCACCGTCATCGGCGGCTCCGCCTGTCCGCCGGCCATGATCACCGCCTTCAACGACGACTACGGCGTCGAAGTCCTGCATGCCTGGGGCATGACGGAGATGTCGCCGCTCGGCACGGTTTGCACGCTCAAGAACAAGCACCTGTCGCTACCGAGCGACGAAAAGATGAAGGTCCGACTCAAGCAGGGACGCGGCATTTACGGCGTCGACATGAAGATTGTGGATCCCGATGGCATCGAGTTGCCGTGGGACGGCAGGACATTCGGCGACCTGATGGTCAAGGGCCCGTGGATCATCCGGGACTACTACAAGTCCGACGCGCCCTCGCCGCTGGTGGATGGCTGGTTTCCGACCGGCGACGTCGGCACCATCGATGCCGACGGTTACCTGCAGATCACCGACCGCAGCAAGGACGTGATCAAGTCGGGCGGCGAATGGATCAGTTCGATCGACGTCGAGAACATCGCGGTGGCGCATCCGGCGGTCGCGATGGCCGCGTGTATCGGCATCAAGCACCCGAAATGGGACGAACGGCCGATCATCGCCGTGGTGAAGAAACCCGGTGCCGAGGTGTCGCGCGAGCAACTGCTTGCCTTTTACGAGGGCAAGATCGCCAAGTGGCAGGTACCCGACGACGTCGTGTTCGTCGACGCCATTCCGCTGGGTGGTACCGGCAAGATGCAAAAAACCAAGCTGCGCGAGTTGCTGAAGGACTACCGGCTTCCAGGCACGTGAGCAGCGACTGGCACCGGCGCCCGACCGCTGCTGTTGGCCACGTCGCGCCGAACCTGGCGCCTGCCCCGGTCAAGCGCCCCGTCGGCAGCGAGCAGTCTTACCACAACCCCGCCTGTCGCTTGGGCGATAGCCCCTAGGGGAATCCCTGAGTGCTGCGCTGCACAAACGTCGTACCCTCGCGCAGTCGCCGAATTGTTCTGATCCATAGGAGTTTCAAGATGAGGTTTACCGTCCACGCAGTTGCCGCCTGTGCCATCGCCGTGTGTGCCAGTGCCGCCCTGGCCCAGAAGGGCGAGACCGTCAAGATTGCGTTCATGGACCCGCTCTCGGGCCCGTTCGCGAGCACCGGACAAAACCAGCTCAAGAGCTGGCAGTTCGTGGCCGAGCGCTTCAGCGGCGCCAAGAACCCGGCCGGTGTGAAGTTCGAGGTGGTTGGTTTTGACAACAAGGGATCGCCGCAGGAGAGCCTCAATACGCTCAAGGCCGCGATCGACCAGGGATTCCGCTACGTGACGCAGGGCAACGGTTCCGGCGCGGCGCTGGCGATTTCGGACGCGGTCGCAAAACACAATGAACGCAACCCGGGCAAGGAGCTGGTGTACCTGAACTATGCCGCGGTCGACCCGGCTTTGACGAATGAGAAATGCGACTACTGGCACTTCAGGCTGGATGCCGATACGACCATGAAGATGGAGGCGTTGACCGCCTTCATGAAGGACCAGCCCAAGGTCAAGAAGGTGTTCCTGATCAACCAGAACTACTCGCATGGCCAGCAGGTATCGCGTTATTTCAAGGAAGACATCGCGCGCAAACGCCCGGACATCCAGATCGTGGGCGACGATCTGCACCCGATCGGACAGGTCAAGGACTTCGCACCCTATGTCGCGAAGATCAAGCAGTCTGGCGCCGACACGATCGTCACCGGCAACTGGAGCCAGGATCTGACGTTGCTGGTCAAGGCCATGAACGACGCCGGCCTCAAGCTGCCGATGTACACCTATTACGCCGGTGTGACCGGCACCCCGACCGTGCTCGCGGCGGGCGGCGACAGCGAGGTGTACGTGGTGGCTTATGGACACTCGAACCACAGCGGCGAGATTGGTGCGATGGCGGCCGACTTCAAGAAGAAGTTCAACGACGACTATTACACCTTCGCCACCTACAACGGCATCCACCTGCTGGGCGCGGCGATGGCCAAGGCCCAGTCGACCAACCCGGTCAAGGTGGCGGCCGCGTTGGAAGGCCTGAGCTTCAAGAGTTTTGCCGGCGAAGTGCAAATGCGCAAGACCGACCACCAGTTGCAGCAGAGCATGTTCATCACCAAGTGGCAGAAGGTCGACAAGGCCAACCCCTACAGCGTGGAAAACACCGGCTACACCTTTGTGCCGGTCAAGCAGATGGAGCCCTACGTCGCCAGCACGCCCACCAGCTGCCAGATGAAACGCCCCGCCTGAGCGCCATTCATTTGCGACACGACGCCGGACGGCACCCTGGGTGATCCGGCGTTTGTCGCGTCAGCCGCCTGGCCAAGCATGACGACGCGATCGGCCGGTTGACGGCGCTGCGGGAGTTCCATGGAGTTCTATACCATTTCCCTTTTGAACGGCATCAGCTACGGGCTGCTGCTGTTCATGCTCAGCTCCGGCCTCACGCTGATCTTCAGCATGATGGGGGTGCTGAATTTCGCCCACGCATCGTTCTACATGCTGGGCGCGTACTTCGCCTACAGCGTCACGGCACTGGTCGGATTCTGGCCGGCGCTGCTGCTGGCGCCGCTGCTGGTGGGTGTGCTCGGCGCCATGTTCGAGAAATATTGCCTGCGCCGCGTGCACAAGTTCGGCCACGTGCCCGAGCTGCTGATCACCTTCGGTCTGAGCTACATCATCCTCGAGCTGGTGCAGCTGGTATGGGGGCGCAGCGCGATGGACTACCGCGTTCCGCAGGCCCTCGACGGTCCGTTGTTCACGTTGTTCGGAACCCAGTTCCCGATGTACCGCGCGTTCATGATGCTGGTGGCGGTGCTGATGCTGCTGGCGATCTGGCTGCTCCTGACGCGCACCCGCATCGGCCTGGTGATCCAGGCCGCGTTGACCCATCCGCAAACCGTCGAGGCGCTCGGACACAATGTGCCGCGCGTGTTCATGCTGGTCTTCGGCGGCGGCTGCGCGCTGGCCGGGCTGGCGGGCGTCATCGGCGGCAACGCCTACGTCACCGAGCCGAGCATGGCGTTGTCGGTCGGGGGGGTGGTCTTCGTCGTGGTGGTGGTCGGCGGCATGGGCTCGCTGGTCGGTGCGTTCGTGGCTTCGCTGATGATCGGCATTCTGCAGACGCTGGCAGTGGCCATCGATGCATCGCTGTTGTCGGCGTTCCAGACCGTCGGC
>JANLQZ010000275.1:0-5205 GCA_031368125.1 Betaproteobacteria bacterium | reverse complement strand
TGTGCACGTCGCCCAGCCATTCGTTCAAATACCCGCCCTGAATTCAAAGGGATTAACACCGAGCAGATCGATGTTCATGGTCTTCCTTGTTATTCAAATACCCGCCCTGAATTCAAAGGGATAAAGACGCTCAGCAGGATGGTCCTCTCCAGGGGGGATGTTCAAATACCCGCCCTGAATTCAAAGGGAGTAACACAAGTTTTCGCTGGCATCACGGCCCGACGTATTGTGCAAATACCGGCCCTGTTTTCAGAGACAGCCACGCGCCAACGCGCGCTGAATTTGTGGCTTGCCTGTTACGCGAGCCGTGGGAGCAAGCGCTGTTGACTAGCCCACCACCACCGGCACGCGTTGCGCCAGCGCGCACATCAGCTCGTAACCCACCGTACCGGCGGCGCGTGCGACCTCGTCGATCGACAGCACCTGATCGCTGGAGGAACGCCCCCACAACGTGACCAGGGTTCCAGTGCCCGCGTCCGGCACCGGGCCGAGGTCGACCGTGAGCATGTCCATGCTCACGCGCCCGACCGTGCGGCTGCGCTTGGTGCCGAGCAGCACCGGCGTGCCGGTCGGGCAGACACGCGGGTAGCCGTCGGCGTAACCGCAGGCGACGACACCGATGCGCATGGCGTGTTCGGCCACGAAGCCCGAGCCATAACCGACCGTGTCGCCGGCCTGCAATTCCTGCACTGCTATGATTTTTGCGGCGAGCGTCATGGTTGGCCGCAAGCCCCAATACGCGGCGTCGTGCTCGGGGAAATCGGGGGCACTGCCGTAGGTAGCGATACCGGTGCGCACCCAGTCGGACACGAGCGCTGCAGTTGCTCCTGCACTTGCACTTGCACTTGCACTTGCACTTGCACATGTATCGGCACCGGCACCGGCACCGGCACCGACACTGGCATCGGCATCGGCACCGGTCCCCACGCCCGCCATGTGGCGCAGTGTGGCCGCGCTGTTGCTGAGGCTGCGCTCACCCGGCAGGTCCCTCGATGCGGCCTCGAATGCCGCGATCTGCGTGGCCACGCCGCGCGGCCCGTCGGCGTCGCTGAAATGCGTCATCAGCGATATCTCCTGCACCTGCGGCAACGCGGCCAGACGGGTCCACGCGGCACGGTAGCGGTGCGGCCGAAAACCCAGCCGGTTCATGCCCGAGTTCATCTTGAGGAAGACCCGGTGCGGCACATTGGTCTTGTGCGCGGCCAGCATGTCGATCTGTTCGTCGCAGTGCACCGTGTGCCACAGGCCCAGGCGCGAACACGACTCCAGGTCGCGCGGCTCGAATGCGCCCTCGAGCAGCAGGATCGGGCCGCGCCAGCCCAGGCTGCGCAGCAGTTCGGCCTCGCCCAGGTCGAGCAACGCAAAGCCGTCGGCGGCACGCAGGCCGTCGAAAACCCGCGCGATGCCGTGTCCGTAGGCGTTCGCCTTGACCACCGCCCAGACCTTGGCATCGGGGGCCGCGAGCCGCATGCGCGCCAGGTTGTGGCGCAGCGCTTCGGTATGGATCGTGGCTTGTATGGGGCGGGGCATGGGGGGGCTTTCGGCACGCTAAACGACCGGATTCTGGCATCTTCGTCCGTGATATAACCGGCGCACGTTGGAGACCAGTTCAATAAACCAAGGCGCCAGCTCCACTGGCGCCCTCAGCACCCCGGCATGAAGCGCGGTTTCTACACCATCATGTCCGCGCAGTTCTTCAGCTCGCTGGCAGACAACGCACTGTTTGTCGCCGCTGTGCAGTTGCTTCGCGGCAGCAAGGCGCCTGAGTGGCAACAGGCCGCGCTGGTGCCGATGTTCGCATTGTTCTACGTGGTGCTGGCGCCGTTCGTCGGGGCGTTCGCGGACTCGCTGCCCAAGGGCCGCGTGATGCTGGTGAGCAACTTCATCAAGGTCGCCGGATGCCTGCTGATGCTGTTCGGCACCCATCCGTTGATGTCCTACGCGATCGTTGGCCTGGGTGCCGCCGCCTACTCGCCGGCCAAGTACGGCATCCTGACCGAGCTGCTGCCGGCCTCGCAACTGGTCAAGGCCAACGGCTGGATCGAAGGCCTGACGATTGCCTCGATCATCCTCGGTGTGTTGCTCGGTGGCCAACTGGTCAGCAAGCTGGTATCGGACCGCTTGCTGGGCTTCGACTTTCCGCTGCTGGACACCGGCGTCGACACCGCGCCCGAGGCCGCGATCAGCGTGTTGATCTTCGTGTACCTGCTGGCGGCATGGTTCAACACCCACATACCCGACACCGGCGTCGAGATGCGGCCGCTGCCGAAACGGATCACCTCGCTGGTGCCGGACTTCTGGACCTGCAACACCCGTTTGTGGCGCGACAAACTGGGCCAGATCTCGCTCGCGGCGACCACCCTGATCTGGGGCGTGGCCGGCAACCTGCGCTTCATCGTGCTGGCCTGGGCCGCGGCGGCGCTGGGCTACACGGTTACGCAGGCATCGGCGCTGCAGGGGGTGGTGGCGATCGGCATGGCCGCGGGTGCGGTGGCCGCGTCGCTGCGCATGCGGCTCGAAGACGGCCCGCGCGTCATCACGCTGGGTATCGGAATGGGCGGGCTGATCATCCTGCTGATATTCATCGACAACGTCTGGATCGCGGCGCCGTTCCTGATCCTGCTCGGTGCGCTGGGCGGGTTCCTGGTGGTGCCCATGAATGCCCTGCTGCAGCACCGCGGCCACAACCTGATGGGTGCCGGGCGCTCGATCGCGGTGCAGAACTTCAATGAGCAGGCCTGTATCCTGCTGCTGGGCGCCGCCTACAGCCTCTCGGCCGGACTGGGGCTGCACACCTTCGGCGCCATCACCGGCTTCGGCGTCGTGGTGATGGGCGTCATGTGGTTGATCAAACGCTGGCACGCGGGCAACTGCATCCACCACCGCGCCGAAGTCGAGCACCTGCTGGACATCGCCCGCAACGACAACCAGCACGGTTGAGACGGCAAGGCCTTGCACCGCGCCGCCGGCGATCGGACGGGACGGGTGCCGCACCGGCGGGACCGACGGGCGACGGTGATTGCTGTTAAGGTTGTCTGCGCCGAATGCCACCCGACCAAATCCCAGGAATACCGATGTCCAGCGTCTACGACTTCTCCGCCCTGCAAATCAACGGCAAATCGATCGCGCTGAAGAAGTTCAAGGGCAAGCCGATGCTGATCGTCAATACCGCGAGCGCCTGCGGATTCACGCCGCAATTCGCCGGGCTGGAAAAATTGCACGCGACCTACGGCCCCAGGGGTCTGGTGGTGCTGGGATTCCCGTGCAACCAGTTCGGGTCGCAGGACCCGGGCAGCAATACCGAGATCGCCAACTACTGCCAGTTGAACTACGGGGTCGGTTTCCCGATGATGGCCAAGATCGACGTCAACGGCGAACAGGCGGCGCCGTTGTACCAGTGGTTGTCGGCGCAGGCACCCGGCCTGTTGGGAACCAAGGCGATCAAATGGAACTTCACCAAGTTCCTGGTCGGCAAGGACGGCGCGGTGCTCAAGCGTTATGCGCCCACCGACACACCGGCCAGCCTGGCCGGGGACATCGAGGCGGCACTGGCCGCCTGAGGCCGCTCGGTCGCGTGGCGGCGACGCAACCGGGCGCCCGTGCCCACGCGCGCGCCGGTGTCCACCAGGCGATGGCGGGTGCGACAACCCCGTGTTTAGAATCGTGTTTGCGACACTTGGGAAACGATGCAACGCTCTGATTTCTGGACCCTGTTCGAGCTCCTGCCCATAGGTGCGTACCGTTCCAGTGCCGAAGGAAGGCAACTGCGCGCCAACGCCGCGCTGGTGCGGCTCAACGGCTACGACACCGAAGCCGAACTGCTCGCGGCTGTCAATGACATCGCCCAGGAGTGGTATGTGGATCCGCGGCAGCGCCACCGCTTCCGCGACCTGATCGAACGCAACGGACAGGTGGTCGACTTCTGCTCCGAAATCTACCGGCACAAGACGCGCGAACGGATCTGGATCCGCGAGAACGCCCACGTCGTACGTGACGATGGCGGGGCGCTGCTGTATTTCGAAGGCACGGTCGAAGACGTCACCGAATCCCGGCGCGCCCAGAGTGCGCTGCAGGCCAGTGAGCGCCGGTTCCGGGCGCTGACCGAGAAGGCGCAGGTGCTCACGGTGGTGTGCGATGCGCACGGTGACGTGATGTATGCCAGCGATGCGGCGTCCACGATGCTCGGCCGCGCGCCGGCCGCGCTGCTGGGCGGCAATGTGTTCGACTGGATCCACCCCGACGACCTGCCGGGCGCGCGCCGGGACCACGCCGAAGTGCTGGGGGGCGCGAATCCGGGTGTCGAATCGATCCACCGCTACCGCCACGCCGACGCAAGCTGGCGTTACCTCGCATCCCTTGCCAGCAATTGCCTGGCCGACGATGCGGTGCTGGGCATCGTGCTCAATTTCCGCGATGCGACCGAACGCAAGCGCGCGGAGCAGGCCGAGTCTGCGCTGCGCGAGAACGACGCGCGCTGGAAGCTGGCCCTGGAGAGTACCGGCGATGGCGTGTGGGACTGGTATGTGCAGACCGGGGTCGAGATCTACTCGAAGCGCTTCAAGGAGATGTACGGTTATGGCGAACACGAGCTGAGTGGACAAACCGGGGAGTTCGACGACCGCACCCATCCGGACGACCGCGCACAACGCGACCGCGACCGCCAGGCCCACCTCGATGGGCTGACGCCGACCTACGTCAACGAACACCGCGTGCGCTGCAAGGACGGCAGCTGGAAGTGGATCCTGTCACGCGGCACCGTGATAAGCCGCGATGCGGACGGGCGGCCCATGCGCATGATCGGGACCCACACCGAGGTCGGCTCCCGCAAGGCCGCCGAGGTGGCCCTGCAGGAGCTCAATGCGCAGTTGACCGAAAAGACCAACCTGTTGCAGACCACGCTGGGCAGCATCGGCCAGGGCATTTTCATGATCGGGGCGGACGGGCGCGTGGGCACCTTCAACTCGCGCGTGTGTCAACTGCTCGACCTGCCGGAAAGCTTGCTCGCCGCAGGCCCGACCTTGTCGGAGATCACCCGCTTCCAATTCGAACGCGGGGACTTCGGTACCGACACCCAGTTGGTCGACGTGCACGCGCGCGCGTATGTGACGTCCGCTGCCAACAACACCGCGGCAGCGCTTCCGATGCAGTACTTGCGCACCACGCGGGCCGGGCGCACGCTGGAGGTCAAGACCCAATCGCTGCCAG
>JANLQZ010000253.1:0-5398 GCA_031368125.1 Betaproteobacteria bacterium | reverse complement strand
CCTGGTGGCGCCGCTGATCGCGCAGGGCCTGCTGGTGCGCCCGGTGCCGCAGAGCGTGACCACCGACCAGCCGATCTACATCGTGGCCGCGCGCCGCGGCAAGCTCGGCAGCGACGCGGTGTTTCTGAGGGACTGGCTGATCGCCGAGGCGAAGGCGTCAGCCGGCGCTTGAGGGGCCTGGTGCTGGCGCGCGAGACGGGGGCTGGCAGGTGGCGCGGCAGTCCGGTCGATGCGACCGGCAGGGCATGTCCGCCGTGGGTGATCACCGGTGCGCCGGCCATGGCGCGCATGCCGACCGTCGGTGGTGATTTCTGCCGGGCCGTAGTATTCTGGCTACCAAACGACCGGGTTGTCGATCCGGCACCAACGTTGCTCAGCCAGGATAGGCGACAAGAAATGCGGGGCGCCGATGACACCGGTCTTTCAAAAATTACAGCGGGACGCCGCGGCGAACGGCGGCCTGCCAGTCGCCGAACCGGCTGGGGAGTGGGCCGGGCTTCGGGACTATCCGGTCGAATATCCTGGCGTGGGCAGGATATTGGGCTGGCGACATTGGGTTCGTCGGCATGCCTCGGCAGGAGTACCATTTACCAATGCAAGTCGCCACTGGAACCGTCGTAGCCGGCAAATTGGTCGTTGAGGGCCTTGATCTGCCGGATGGAGAAACTGTCGTTGTCCTCACGCGAGAGGCTGACGACGAAGTGCATCTCTCGCCTGAAGAGGAGGCGGACCTTCTCGAAGCCATCGCCGAAGCGGACCGTGGCGAGACTATCTCCCCTGAAGAACTCTTCCTGCGACTTGACCGCATTCGCTGAAGTTGGCGATGAGAGTGCGTATTGCGCGTCGTGCGGCGTTCGAAATAGAACGCGCGGAGCACTGGTGGGTTGAGAACCGGCTGGCGGCTACAGACGCGTTTCGGGCAGACCTCAAGGGCGCATTCACATTGCTGGCTCGCCAACCTGGAGTTGGCGTCAAGGTCGGGAATACGCGCCTGAGCGGGGTTCGTCGGTTGCACTTGGGCCGCATCCGGTATTTTGTCTACTACCGAGTAAGGAACGATGAGCTTGTCGTACTTTCCGTGTGGCATTCGAATCGGGGCAAAGGCCCTAGCCTCTGACAAAATGCCGTCGAACTGGGCATTCCAGCAGACGCGTTGCGCCGATGAATTTCGACGTTAAAGCCTGCTGGCGGCAGTGCTACTTTTTCGAACATGAAATCCGAAACCATTCGCCGAGAGGCTTTGTCACTTCCTGTCCGGGAGCGGGCGGATCTTGCTGAGCAACTACTCTCCAGCCTCGACCTTCTGTCCGAGGAAGAGATTGCGCAACTTTGGTTGCACGAAGCAGCGCGACGTGCGGATGAAATTGATCGAGGCGTGGCCCAGCGGGTTGCGGGCGAGGATGTACGACTTGAGGCGCGAGCGTTGCTCAAGTGAATTACTTTTTCGGCGAAGCGGCGCGAGTCGAACACCTCGAGACGTTGCCTACTATGAGGAGCAACGACCTGGTTTGGGCGCGAGGTATCTCGCCGCCTTCGAATCGGCGATGGAAACGATTCGTGAGCATCCCGCCGCGCCCGGTGACTGGAGAAGGCTGCCGACCAGATTGTCGATTTGCACCGCAGCCAGGACAACAATGCCACGCAAGCAGTGTTGTAGCAGTGTTGTAGCAGTTGACAACGGCACGCCATGTTGGCATCATCGACAACATGAAGGCAACTGAGTTGGCGCGCGGGCGGATCGTTTACTCCGAGCGCTCGTTCGCTGAGTTGGTGTTGTGGCGGTTGCCCAAGCCACTTCCCGGCTCAGTTCACCCTTTCAAGTACAGGTTGGCCTTCGTGGTTGAAGGCGTATGCGTCTTGCGCTACGACAACGAGTCCGGCAAGGGTGACCACCGTCACATTGGCGGGAGAGAGCAGGTCTATGCCTTTATTTCTCCCGAGAAGCTTGTGGCCGACTTCAAACGCGACATTGCGAGGTGGAATCATGAAAACAGTGACTCTTGAGGTTCGGGCGCCTGATGAGGCGTTCGCCGATTTCACCAACGCTTGGAACACTGGGAAGGCACAGCGCTCTGCCCGTATCGGCTTTGCCACGCCCGAGTTGCTCTGGAAGGTTCTTACCGGCAAACGCTGGGAACTTCTAAAGGCTCTATGCGGCGCAGGTCCGGTGTCCATCCGCGAGGCCGCCCGGCGCGTCGATAGAGACGTTAAGGCCGTGCACAGCGATGTGACAGCACTTCTTTGCGCAGGCATTCTCAACCGTACCGAGTCGGGAAGTATTGAGTTCCCCTACGAAGCGGTGAAGGTTGAGTTTCTACTTCAAGCTGCTTAGTCCCACCCTGGACACAATGGGGCCGAACCCCGCCGTCAGCCGGACGCGCAATGGCATGCCTCGCTTGGGCCTCATTTCATTCTGGCCCAAGCGCGTCACGCCGCTGAATCCTGGTTACCGCGAACGTCCGGCGTAAAGCAATTTCAACATGACTTCCTCCACAAAGGCCGATTGGTTCATACCTGCCGGGCTGATAGCGCTCAGCTTCATCCCTGTTGCCGCCGGTACCTTCCGGTTGCTTCAGCTTGCTGGTGGTGCGCAGATGACGCCAGATAACGCACGGTTCTTTGCTGCGCCATTGCCGGTGGTGTTGCACATTGTCAGCTCCGTGATCTTTTGCATCCTCGGCGCTATCCAGTTCTCCCCTGGCTTGCGCCGCCGCAATCCCGGCTGGCACCGCGCGGCCGGGCGCGCGCTGGTCCCTTGCGGACTTGTCGCCGCGCTGGCGGGCCTGTGGATGACCCAGTTCTATCCGCCCGGAACCGAACCGCCCGCAAGTTTTGACGGCCCGTTGGTTTACGCCATCCGGCTGGTGGCGGGTTCGGCCATGGCCGTGTCGTTGTGTCTAGCGTTTGCTGCCATCCGCAGGCGCGACATCCCTCATCACCGAGCCTGGATGATGCGCGCTTATGCCCTCGGACTCGGCGCCGGTACGCAGGTCTTCACCCATCTCCCCTGGTACCTGTTGCCGAGCATCCGCGGAGAACTGGCAAGGACACTGTTCATGAGTGCGGGCTGGGTCATCAACCTTGCGGTGGCCGAGTGGTTGATTTCGCGTGGGCGCCGCAGGCAGTTGTCCTGGAAGGCTGCATGATGCGTGAGAACTTCATCGATGCGCACAACGAAGAGCGTCGCTCCTTCTTCGCAGCGCTTTTCACTGCCGGCGATTGTCGACCTCCGGCGGCGCATGGTGGCGACACGAGGGGAGTCAGATGAACAGGCGCAACGCGGTACTGGCACTGCTCGCAACGGGCGCTGCTTCGCCTGCCTGCCTGGCCCAGGGGCAGGACAAAGTCTGGCGCATCGGGTTCATGGGGCAGATCGGCCGCCCCGAATCTTTTGCGACGCACATTTTCAGCTCATTGCCACTGGGATTGCGTGAACTCGGTTACGTGGAGGGGAAGAACCTTGTGATCGAGTGGCGCTTTGGCGACAGCAGGCTCGAGCGCCTTCCCGGCATGGCGGCGGATTTGGTACAGGCAAAAATGGATGTCATCGTGGCCGCAGGGACTCTCTCCGCGCTTGCGGCGCAAAAAGCAACGACAACCATCCCCATCGTCTTTGGAAACGTGTCCGACCCGGTTGGCACCGGTCTCGTCAGAAGCCTTGCGCGGCCCGAAGGCAACATCACCGGGCTCTCGACCGTCTCGACAGAAATCGGCACCAAGGTCATGCAAATGCTGCTCAGGCTGGTGCCCAGACCCACCCGTGTGGCGCTCTTGACAAATCCTCTCAACCCGAACCACGTCAGGGCGGTGAAGGACATTCAGGCCACGGGACAGCAATTCGGCGTCCGAGTGCAGACCGTGGAAGCACGGGCGCCGCAGGAAATCGAGCCGGCGTTCGCTGCAATGGCCCAGGATGGCGCCGACGCGCTCATCGTGCCGATGGATGGGCTCTTTATTCAGCAACGACGCCAGGTCGCGGGTCTGGCGGCCAAGTACCAGCTGCCGTCGGCATCTACCGACGGGGAATATGCCAAAGAAGGCGGCCTGCTCAGTTACGGAACCGACCAGCACGCGATCTTCCGCCATGTCGCCGGGTACGTAGACAAGATATTGAAAGGCGCCAGGCCAGCCGATCTCCCGGTGGAGCAGCCAACCAAGTTTGATTTGATCATCAATCGAAAAACTGCCAAGACGCTTGGTCGTACCATCCCGCAATCGCTGCTGATCAGTGCGACCGATGTGATTGACTGATGTGCCGTGATTTGCGAACCTGGTGGTGGTTGACCATGGCGTCACGTGGCACGGTGGCAGCACAACCAGGTCGAATTTCGGTATAAACGCTTGTGACCCATTGCCTTCGTTTTTGACAAAGTCGGCGCACGAGATTGCACCTACCCAGAGTACCCGGAGATCCGGGTCGAACCCGGTGAGGAGGGGTAATGATTATCCGACGCAGGGTGTTCATGTTCGCGGCGGGCGGACTGTTCGCGCTTCACGTGGTGGTCTTCGCACAGCAGCCCAGAAGGGTCGCCCGGATCGGGTGGCTCGGGTTGAGTGGCGCGAAAGGCGCTTCGGTCCCATCCGTTCCCCTTGAAGGCTTGCGCGCCGGCTTGCGCGAGCGAGGGTGGGTAGAGGGAGACAACCTCGTCATCGAGGCGCGTAGCGGCGGCTTCGACGACGCAAAAGAACTCACGGCGGAGCTCCTGCAAGCGAAGGTCGATCTCATCGTTGCGGAAGGCGGCATGATCTTTCGCGCTCGCCCTTTTGCGGGCGCGACGCCGCTGGTTTTTCACATAAACGGTGACCCGGTGGAGGCGAACCTGGTGGCGAGCTACGCACGCCCCGGCGGGACGCTGACCGGCGTAACGAATCTTTCCGATGAGCTTTCCGGCAAGCGGCTCGAGCTTCTCAGGGAGGCGTTGCCGCACATGACACGAGTCGCCGCCATCGCGAACCAAGGGCACCCGGGATGGCGCGTCGAGCTCAATGCGACCCGGGCTGCGGCCAGGCGCTTTGGTCTGGCGCTGAACTGGCTCCCTGTTTACTCCGCCAGGGACGTTGAAGCCGCGCTCGATTCTGCCGCGCGAGACGGCGCTCAGGGCATTGTTGCCGTACCCGACAACCTGATCCTGAACCAGGCGAGAACGATCGCCGACTTCGGCGCGAAGCGGGGAATTCCAGCAATTTCCGGCTGGGGCGAATTCACCGACGCGGGCAATCTGATGAGTTATGGTCCAGTCCTGCGCGACGTTTACATCAGAATGGCCGGTTACGCCGACAAACTGCTTAGGGGCGCGAAGCCGGCTGACCTGCCGATCGAGAACCCGACCCGGTTTGAGTTTGTAGTCAACCTCGATGTCGCACGGACCATGCGTTTGAAAGTCCCGCAGTCGATACT
>JANLQZ010000244.1:0-2221 GCA_031368125.1 Betaproteobacteria bacterium | reverse complement strand
CTGATGCCGAACCATCCGCGCTCGAACATCGTGATGATCTGCACCGGCACCGGCAGCGCGCCGATGCGCGCGATGACCGAATGGCGCCGGCGCCTGCGCGCGTCGGGCAAGTTCGAGGGCGGCAAGCTGATGTTGTTCTTCGGCGCGCGCACCAGGCAGGAGTTGCCTTATTTCGGCCCGCTGCAAAACCTGCCCAAGGATTTCATCGACATCAACTTCGCGTTTTCGCGCACGCCCGGCAACCCGAAGCGTTATGTGCAGGACGTCATGCGCGAGCGCGCGGCCGACCTCGGTCCGCTGCTGGCCGACGCGAACACCTTCTTCTATGTCTGCGGGCTCAAGAGCATGGAGGAGGGTGTGGTGCTGGCGCTGCGCGACGTGGCCCAACAGGCGGGGCTGTCGTGGGACACCGTCGGGGCGGCGCTCAAGCGCGAAGGGCGCCTGCACCTCGAGACCTACTGACGCTTGTGCCGGGTGCCGCCGCGTGGCGCCCTGGGCAGATGTTGGCCACCGGCAGGGCCTGTGTGCCACCCTCCCGGCGGCGTCGGCGACGCGTGGTCCAACGGCCCTGTTGCCGTGGCGCCGACGTCATGCCGGTCTGCCGCGAGAAATCCCCACCCCCTCCCGGTAATGCAATACGAAATTGAATCATCTAGGTATAAATCCTAGGTCGATTCAGAAACCAAGTACCAGACTATCCGATTTGAGTACCAAACCGGCATCACAGGATCAGTATCGTTGCGGGTGTCAGCGCTCATGGGCACTGAACAGTGCGAACCACCCCATTCACTCAGGAGACCCTTTCATGAAACTCAAAGCCCGCCTCACCCTGGTTGCCGCCCTGGTCCTGTCGACCTGTGGCGCAGCGAACGCGGCCACCGAACTCGTCATCGCGACCGTCAACAACGGCCACATGATCGAAATGCAGAAGCACAGCAAGACCTTCGAAGCCGCCAACCCCGACATCAAACTCAAATGGGTCACGCTCGAAGAAGGCGTGCTGCGCCAGCGCGTCACGACCGACATCTCCACCAAAGGCGGCCAGTTCGACGTGATGACGATCGGCATGTACGAAACCCCGATCTGGGGGAAAAAGGGCTGGCTGACCGAACTCAAGACCGACGCCGCCTACGATGTGGACGACCTGCTGCCCGCCATGCGCAACGGCCTGTCGGTGGACGGCAAACTCTTTGCCGTCCCCTTCTACGGCGAAAGCTCGATGCTGATGTACCGCAAGGACCTGGCCGACAAGGCCGGTATCAAGGTCAGCGACAACCCGACCTGGGCGCAGGTGAAAGACCTTGCCGCCAAGATCCACGATCCCAAAAACGGCGTGTACGGCATCTGCCTGCGCGGCAAGCCGGGCTGGGGCGACAACATGGCGTTCCTGAGCACGCTGGTCAACACCAACGGCGGCCAGTGGTTCGACATGAAGTGGAAACCGCAGCTGGAAAGCAAGCCATGGAAGGACTCGATCAACTTCTACGTGGACCTGCTGAAGAACTACGGCCCGCCCGGCTCGTCGGCCAACAGCTTCAACGAAATCCTGGCGCTGTACAACGAAGGCAAGTGCGGCATGTGGATCGACGCCACCATTGCCGCGTCGTTCATCACCGACCCCAAGCAGTCCAAGGTGGCTGACAAGGTGGCGTTCGCGCAAGCCCCGACGGCGGTCACACCCAAGGGTGCCAACTGGTTGTGGGCCTGGGCCCTGGCCAGTCCGGCCGGGTCCAAGAAAGTCGACGCGGCCACCAAGTTCGTGACCTGGGCGACCAGCAAGGAATACATCAACCTGATCGGCAAGGAAGTGGGCTGGGGCAATATTCCCACCGGCACCCGCAAGAGCACCTATGCCAATGCGGAGTTCCTGAAAGTGGCCAAGTTTGCAGCCGCGGAGAAAGCCGCCATCGACAGCGCCAACCCAGCCGACAGCACCTTGCCCAAGAGCCCGTATGTGGGAGTGCAGTTTGCGGCGATTCCCGAGTTCCAGGCCATTGGCACGACAGTCGGCCAGCAGATGAGCGCGGCACTGTCGGGCAAGTCCACGGTCGACCAGGCATTGAAGGCCTCGCAAGTGGCTGCCGAACGCGAAATGAAGAAAGCCGGCTACTACAAGTAAGCCGGCATCGCGAGGCCGCTGGCCGGCCTCCGTGCTTTTTTTCAGGCAGCGCGCCGCGGCCATGCGGCGGCAGCGCGCTGTCGCGTTTTCCCCAGGGAAGTC
>JANLQZ010000242.1:0-2569 GCA_031368125.1 Betaproteobacteria bacterium | reverse complement strand
ATGTGGACCTACCAGGCCCCGGTGGCCGACAGGCGGTACGGGATGGACGCGGTGCTGGTCGCGCTGGGTGATCTGGCGGGCTGCAGTGGGTCGCCCGAAGGCGTCACCCTGCCCCCGGGCTACCGCGCCGCCTGCCAGGCCCCGCATTGACTCATCAGAACTGCTACCCGCGCTGACCTGTTGCCTCACGTAACTTGCTACCCGTCGGATTGTCCGGCAGCTGCGTAGCTCGGTCGTTTGTCGGAATTGGCCTTCGTTGCGCGTTTCCCGAGTTGCCAGAGACACATGCATTGCTCGCGGCGCAGGTTGACTATGCGGGGCATTCGCGTGATGTGGTGGTCTGGGTCAGCGGGGTGCCGTCGACGGTCGATGTCGAGCACTGTCTCCGGACGTCTCGAAGTAGGTTCTGCAGCGTCCGGTGGTCGCTGGGTGTGGAAGGGATGGTGACGAACCTCACGCTGCCGGGTGCGCGCAATTTGCCATGCCTGCCTCGGCTGAAGGTCCACCCGGCCCGGACGAGACGGGCCACTATCTTGTTGATCTCCTTGTCGCAGCTGTAGAGCACGAGACGACCCCGGTAGTTCTTGACCACAGGGATCATCTGCACATGGCAGCCGAGCGTCACGACACGTGAGCGAACGAAAATTCGTCTTTGCCTGCTCAACCGTTCGGCTGACAACCAAGCAAGCCGGTGAGGTATCGCACGGCCTCGTGGCGGTCATAGGCGATGGCGACCCAAATGGCGTCCATCCGCTCCAGCCCCTTGGCCTTGATCAAGGTCCTGCTCACGTCGCCGCCGTTTTCCACGAGCGCGCGAAGAACGTCCACATCGCCTATCTGTGCGGCAAACAGAGTAGGCGTCCAGTCTTCCGTCGCAGTCGGCGATGATCGATAGGTGCGGTTGGGGTTCGCATGTCGCCGCAGCAGGATTATGACGACGTCTCGATGCTGCTGAAAGTTATCAATATGGGCAAGACCCCACCAGAGCGGGTTCAGAATGGAGGGGCATCCCCCCATGAAGATCGAAGTCATCCGCCACTACGGCGTGCCGTTCATCAACAACGCCACCGCCAAGCTGATCGCCACCGGCATCACGCACCACATCGTGTTGATCCTGTAGCGGAAACCCAGGCCAGGTCAACCAGACCTGGCCTCCCAAGACGCCCAGACAGCCGTACGTCGCCATGGGCGCAATCAAAATGTCAATTTATATGTCATGTCATAACACATCCGAAAGCGCTACACTTGAGTCTTGCAAGCTTCGCGAGGTTCGTCATGTCCACCTTTCCTCTTCGACTTGTCCGCCTGGCACCCGACCCTCTGGGGCTGTACGTTCGCGCTGGGCGCCTTGATCAGAAGGACCTCCAGAGCTTCATCACGTCGGGATCGGCAGCGTTCACAGGCGTCGTCTTCGAGGCCAAACGTGTAGGCCAGCAAAAAGAGCTGTTGTCGCTGGTGCTAGAGCGCGGCCTCGATGCCGTGCTGGACCCCCAGACCCAGGCGATGGGCACAGTCGGTGGCTATGCGAAGGGTATGGATGGTCTTGCGTGGTCCAAGAAGCGGCCCCATGCCTTGGACGATCTGGCGACGGCTTTTCAGCAAAGGCAGTTGGCCGAGGACATCGCGAAGTTCGCTGTCCTCCATGGGTTCACCCAGGTGATCACGCCGACCCACCTGATCACTGGGCCTGACGACCCCTGGCTGGCAATCGACATCGCCTCCGCCAACGCACTTCGCGCGGCACTGGAGCGCCATGGCGCCGGGCATGTGCAGCTTCACTACTCGCTGGCACTGAGCTACGAGGCATTCCGCACCGCCCCGAAGCGACTGGCGGTTCTGGAGCAACTGCGCCGGGCCATGGTCGATGGGCTGTGGCTGAACATCTCCAGCTGCGGATCAGACAGCTCACCGACAGCCATCACTCGATACGGGGATGCCGCAGCGGACTTTCATGCACTCGGTCTGCCGATCATCGCGGACCATGCAGGGGGCCTGATGGGCTTGTCCCTTCTTGCGTTCGGCGCGGTGGGCGGCCTGTCGCACGGCGTGACGCTGGGCGAGCGATTCGACACCGCCAGCTGGCACAAGGTGCCAGAGGTAGGCAAGCAGGTCTTTGGCGCCAAGATGCGGGTCTATCTGCCGACGCTCGATCTGATGCTGCCGCGCGTCGATGTAGAGCGCTTCTTCGAGGCCGGAGGGGGTAGGGCGCGCTCTGCCTTCGGATGTCGGGACACGAACTGCTGCCGCCGAGGAATCGACGACATGCTGCAAGCTCCGGCCAGGCACTTCCTCTACCAGCGCACGCAGCAAGTCGCCGGCCTTGGGCAGATCCCTGAGTCGATCCGGCCCACCGAATTCCTGGAAGAACACCTGCGCCCTGCGAGCGACGCCGCTTTGGTCGCTGCCAAGCTGTCGTTGCCTGAGGACCTGGCACAGAAGGCCGCCAAACAGGCCAAGCGGCTGAACGATCTGCGCACCACACTCGGCCCCTATGCCAAGAAGCGCCGCGACTCATCGTTCGCACGTCACCCGGTGACGCGCGTCGCTCGCGGCGGCCTGCGCTGATACG
>JANLQZ010000226.1:0-2473 GCA_031368125.1 Betaproteobacteria bacterium | reverse complement strand
GACCGGCATCAAGTCGATGCAGGAACTCATCAGCCGCGCCAAGGCGCAGCCGGGAGCCATCAACTACGGGTCGCCCGGCGTCGGCACGCCGCACCACATGGCGATGGAACTGTTCAAGGCGCAGGCGCAGCTGTTCATGCTGCATGTGCCGTACCGCGGCACGGCCGGTTACACGCAGGACCTGTTGTCCGGTGAAATCATGGTCGGGTTCCTGCCGGTGCATGTGGCCCAGGGATTTGTCAACAGCGGGGGTCTGACCGCGCTGGCGGTGGGCAGCGCGAAACGCCACCCGGTCGCGCCCACCGTAGCCACGATCGAGGAACTGGGCGGCAAGGGCGTCGACGTCGACATGTGGTACGCGTTTTTCGCGCCAGGCAAGACGCCGGCGGCGGTGCTGGGCCGACTGAACACCGAGATCGGCGCGATCCTGAAGCTGCCGGAAGTGCGAGCGGTGCTCGGGCGCGCCGGCCTCGACGCCGCCGCGTCCACGCCAGCCGAACTCAGTGCGGTGGTCAACAAGGATTTCCCGCGCTGGGGCGCGGTCATCAAGCGCAACGGCATCAGCGCCGAATGACACGTGCTGGCCCCGACCCGGTTGGGCCCGGGCTCACGCTCTCCCCCTTCAGTTGAGGTAGCCGGGTTTGTCCGGCCCCGGCCGCGGGTCCGGCGGCGCGGCAAGGCCTCCGGCTGGCAGGTTGCGCCACTGTGACTGCACCACCGCCCGCTCCAGCAAATGTGCGAAGGCCTGCGCCAGCTGCTCCGACAGCGCCATCTGGAAACTGCGGCTGCCTTCGGTGCCCGCCAGCTTCTCGGTACAACTCAGGCGCAGCTGGCCGGTGCTGAGCGATGTGACGTTGACCTCGGTGACCAGCAGCGGGTGGTCGAACAGCGGCACGTGGGCCACCGATGCCTTGTAAGGCGTGGCGAAGTCCGCGCCCTTGAGCGCCTCGGTTTTCTGGAACTGCGCCACGACCTTCTTCGCGATGTCGTCCATCGCCGCGACGCGGGCCGACGGCAGGTCGCTGTGGCGGGCCACCTGTTCGGTCACGGCCCGGTCGAGCAGCGGCACCACACCGAGCGTGAGGCGGCGCGTGAACCAGAACTGCAACTCGCGCCCTTCCTTGGTGTTGACACGCGCCAGTATGCGGTCCTGTTCCGGCACGTAGGCGATCGACAACTGGTGCACGTCCATGGCTTTGATTTTAGTCAACCGCCGAACCCCGGGCGCGAGTGGGCGCACTTGAAAACGACGGGATTTGCCCTAAGTGCAGGCGAACCCGGAGAACAACCCATGCGAATCGACAAACTCACGACCAAATTCCAGGAGGCCCTGGCCGAAGCCCAGACCCTGGCGCTGGCCAACGACCATGCCTACATCGAGCCCGCCCACGTGCTGGTGGCGATGTTGCGCCAGCAAGACGGCCCCAAGGCATTGCTGCAACGCGCCGGCGTGAATGTCACGGGCCTGCTGGCCGCCAGCGAGACGGCCATGAAGAAACTGCCGCAGGTACAGGGCCACGAGCAGGTGCAGATCGGCCGCGACATGGTCAGCCTGCTGCAGGCGGCTGAGAAGGAGTCGATGAAACGCGGCGACCAGTTCGTGGCGGGCGAGTTGTTCCTGCTGGTGGTTGCCGACAGCAAGCAGGACATTGGAAAGATCGCACGCGACAACGGGCTGACGCGCAAGTCGCTCGAAGCCGCGATCGACGCGGTGCGCGGCGGCCAGAACGTCGACAGCGCCGACGCCGAGGACCAGCGCGAGTCGCTCAAGAAATACTGCATCGACCTGACCGAGCGCGCGCGCATGGGCAAGCTCGACCCGGTGATCGGCCGCGACGACGAAATACGCCGCGCGATCCAGGTGCTGCAGCGGCGCACCAAGAACAATCCGGTGCTGATCGGCGAGCCCGGTGTAGGCAAGACCGCCATCGTCGAAGGCCTGGCGCAGCGCATCGTGGCCGGCGAAGTGCCGGAGTCGCTCAAGGGCAAACGCGTGTTGTCGCTCGACATGGCGGCGCTGCTGGCCGGCGCAAAATTCCGCGGCGAATTCGAGGAACGGCTGAAAAACGTGTTGAAGGACCTGGCCAAGGACGAGGGCCAGACCATCGTCTTCATAGACGAACTGCACACCATGGTGGGCGCCGGCAAGGCCGAAGGTGCGATGGACGCGGGCAACATGCTCAAGCCCGCGCTGGCGCGCGGCGAACTGCACTGCATCGGCGCCACCACACTGGACGAATACCGCAAATATGTGGAAAAGGACGCCGCGCTGGAGCGCCGCTTCCAGAAGGTGCTGGTGGGCGAGCCGACGGTGGAGGCCACCATCGCGATCCTGCGCGGACTGCAGGAGAAATACGAAGTGCACCATGGCGTGGACATCACCGACCCGGCGATCGTGGCGGCGGCCGAATTGAGCCACCGATACATCACCGACCGCTTCCTGCCCGACAAGGCGATCGACCTGATCGACGAG
>JANLQZ010000225.1:0-1865 GCA_031368125.1 Betaproteobacteria bacterium | reverse complement strand
TATCTAAATTTGATGTGCTGGATGACGACTTTATGCAGGAAAGTGTGGAGGCGTATTGTGTGGCAACGAAAGAGAAATTTGCGCTTAATCAATTTGTAAAAACTTATTTGTTGATGCAAAAAATTCGCCAAAAAACTGCATCTGATTACGCTATGAGGTTCGTGGCTACCGTTGTGGTGGCGACGACCATCCCGTTTAAGAGACTCTTAAGAAACACCCTTTAAGTGATTGATTCGCAATGGTGTTTTTAGGCGGTGGTGTCAGCGGCGACGAGTTTCATGCCCATCTTGTTGGCGCGCTGATTCAGTTGTCGCAGGACTCGTTCGCGGTTACGCTCCTCGTAGTAGGCCTGGCCCTGGTCGGTATATTCCTCGCCTTTGGTGAGCATGGTGTAGATCAGCCGTGCCAGCTTGTGGGCGGCAGCCGCGACGGCCTTTGGTTTGTCCATACGCGCGCACATGCGCCGGAAATGCGCTCCCAATGCCGACTTGCTGGCACGCAGCGCGGCGGCGGCCAGCCGCAGAGCCTGGGAGGCTCGGTTGGCCACACGCTTGGTCTCGCCGCTCATCACCTTGCCTCCGGTGATCTTGGTGCCCGGACATAGGCCCAACCAGCTCGTGAAATGCCCGACCGTGGCAAAGCGTGACATGTCCGCACCGGTCTCGGAGATCACAGCCAGCGCCGTGGTCACGTCGATGCCGTCAATGCGGGTCAGGTCCACGCCGCACATCTTGAAGAGCTGGGTACGCAGATCGAACTTGGGCGCATTGCGGGCACGACCGCGCTTCTTGCCCTTGGGAGGTTCACCGTCATGAACTTGCAGGCTTTGCAATTGCGCCTCGATTTGGTCGTCGCACTCGGCCAGTTGCGTGCCGATGAAATCGAATGCGTCCAGCGCCTGCTTGAGCGAGAACAGATGCTCGGCACGCCAGTTGCCCTGCAGGCTCTTGGCGATTTCATTCGTGCTGGCGTGAATGCGCACGTTCTTCATGGCCGCCAGCACTTGACCATCGCGTTCACCGGCGACGATGGCGCGCAGAATCTTCTGGCCCGTCTCGCCCACCACGTCGGAGATGACGTTGGTGAGCTGGATGTTCATCTGGGTGAGCGCCTTCTGCATATGCTGCACATGGCGATCCTGGCTGCGCAACAGCATGCCACGCTGGCGCCACAGAGAACGCAGCACGCACATCTGGTCGGTCGGTCGGAACGCGCCGCCCAGCAGGCCGTAGGTCATGAGCTGCTGCAGCCACTGGCAGTCCAGCACGTCGGACTTGCGTCCCGAGACGTTCTTGACATGGCGCGCGTTGACCAGCAGCACGGTAAAGCCGCGCGACTCCAGCAGCTCGAACAGGGGTATCCAGTACACACCCGTAGACTCCATCGCCACCGTGTCCACGCCACAGGCCGTGAGCCAATCGGCCAGCGCATGAAGGTCCACGGTGAAGCTGGGGAACTCACGCACCGGCTGGTCGTCGCGGTCTGGTGGCACGGCCACAAAATGGAACGCACTGCCGATGTCGATGCCGGCGGCGTTGGGGTGGGTGATCGTCAAAGCGGCTCGGGACTTGGCCGGCTTGAGCGGGGTACTTCGATTGCGCTGCGCCATGGTTTGCTCCATCATTGCGGTTGGAATGTGGCGCCGCCTCGGGTACGTCGTCTTGCTCACTCTCTTAAACGGGATATCGATCCGGCGGCTGCAAACCGCCAGGCCGATTCACCAATGTCGATGACGCAACCCATGACCACGCTAACCCTCGGGCAATTTGCACCATTGCTACATCGGTCTTTAGCGGCGCCGCATTCCACCTTGCCACAATCACAGCAACCTATGTTTCTTCGGCGCGATTTGCGGCACCGGGTCG
>JANLQZ010000215.1:0-3954 GCA_031368125.1 Betaproteobacteria bacterium | reverse complement strand
GTGGGCGCCGCGCGCTGGCTGGCCATCGCCGGCGGGTTCGTGGGTGTGTTGCTGATCGTGCAGCCGGTGGCGGCCGGATTCAACGCCTGGGCGCTGTTGTGCCTGCTGGGCACCGTGCTGCAAACCGCGCGCGACCTGATCACACGGGCCATCCCCCACTCGGTGCCTTCGGTGCTGATCACGGTCGCCACCGCGGTGACCATCACCGTGCTGGCCGGCCTGTTGACCGCCACGCAGGGCTGGCAGCCGGTGACGCTGCGGCAACTCGCGCTGCTGACCGCCGCCAGCGTGTTTCTGAGCGGCGCCTACTACCTCGTGATCGTGGGCATGCGCAGCGGCGAGATGAGCGTGATCGCCCCGTTTCGTTACAGCGGCCTGCTGTACGCACTGCTGATCGGCTGGGTGGCGTGGGGCGACGTGCCCAACACGCTGGCCTGGGCCGGCATCGCGTTGCTCGTGGGCGCCGGCCTGTACGTGCTGCGCAGCGAGCGCGCTCGCTGACGCGCTCAGGCGCCGGGCGCCTCGGCCACGTCGGCCCCCAGGTCCCCCGCGATCAGCCGGAACTGTTCCAGCGCGGCTTCGAGGTCGTCCACGATCTCCTGCGCGATCACGTCGGGCGGTGGCAGGTTGTCGCTGTCGGCCAGGGCATCGTCCTTGATCCAGAAGATGTCCAGGCTGGCCTTGTCGCGGGCCATCAGCTCGGCGTATTCGTAGACACGCCAGCGCCCTTCGGGCGCGCTGCCGTGGCCCGTTTGTTCTGCGCCCAACGATTGGCTCGGGACGGGCCCCGTCGACGGCTCCGCGCTCCACGTAGCCTTGCGGTCATGCCGGTTGACGGGGTTGTAAAGCGTGACGAACTCGTCCAGGTGCTCGCGCCTGAGCGGGTTGGTCTTGAGCGTGAAATGCTGGTTGGTGCGCAGGTCGTAGATCCACAGCTTCTTCGTCCACGGTGTCTCGCTGGCCGGCTTGCGCTCGAAGAACAATACATTCGCCTTCACGCCCTGCGCATAGAACAGGCCGGTGGGCAGGCGCAACAGCGTGTGTACGTCGCACTCGTGCAACAGCTTCTTGCGGATGGTCTCGCCCGCGCCGCCTTCGAACAACACGTTGTCGGGCAGCACCACCGCCGCGCGGCCATGCTGCTTGAGCAGAGTCTTGATGTGCTGCACAAAATTCAATTGCTTGTTGGACGTGGTGGCCCAGAAGTCGTCGCGCTCGATCACGTCCTTTTCGGTCGTCACCCGGCCTTCGGCACCGGTGATCATGGTGCTGCTCTTCTTGCCGAAGGGCGGGTTGGCCAGCACCACGTCGAAACGTTCGCCAGGGTCGGCCGCGAGTGCATCGGCCACCACAATGGGCACCGACTTGTCGGAGCCAATGCCATGCAGCATCATGTTCATGGCCGCGAGGCGGGCCGTGCTTTGCACCAGCTCCCAGCCGCGCAGGGCCTTTTCTTTCAGGTGCTTTTTCTGCTCGCGTGTGAGGTTGGGGTTGTGGGCCGCCACATGGTTGTGCGCGGCGAACAAGAAGCCGCCGGTGCCGCAGGCCGGGTCGCAGATCGTCTCACCGGGTTTGGGCCCGATGCAGTCCACCATGGCCTGGATCAGCGGGCGCGGGGTGAAGTATTGCCCGGCGCCACTCTTGGTGTCCTGCGCGTTTTTCTCCAGCAGGCCCTCATACGCATCGCCCTTCACGTCGGCGCCCATGGCCGACCAGTTTTCGCAGTCGATCAGGTCCACCACCAGGCGGCGCAGCTTGGCAGGGTCCTGAAACTTGTTCTGGGCCTTGGCAAAAATCAGGCCGATGGTGCCCTTCTCCTTGCCCAGTTCGTCCAGCAAATGGCGGTAGTGGTCGAACAACTCGTCGCCATCCCTGGCCAGCAGCGAGGGCCAATCGAAGGCCTTCGGCAGTGGGCTGGGCTGGCTCCACGGCGGCTGGCTGCGCTCGTCGGCCATCTTGAGGAACAGCAGGTAGGTGAGCTGCTCCACGTAGTCGCCGTAACTCATGCCGTCGTCGCGCAGCACGTTGCAGTAATTCCAGAGTTTCTGGACGATGGTGGCGGAGTTCATGTCGATTCCTGGGCCGGGGGAAAGATGGCCTGTGCCAATTGGGCGGGCGCGTAAATGGTGACGCCATCGAACACCTTGCCGTAACCGGGGCCAAAATGCGTGCGGTCGCCGGTGACCAGAACATCGCACTTCAATGCCATGGCGGCGATCAACACCGGGCGGTCCTTGTCCGGCAGCCACAACACGTTGGCCTGCTGCATGCTGGGGTATTGCACCGGGCTCACCTCGATCCGGCTCAACAAAGCCTGCAGGTAGGCTGCTGCGTCGTTGCCCGCCTTGCGATCCACATTGCGCCGCGCTTCCGTGGCGACATATTCATCTGCCACCAAGCAGTGACCCGCTGCATGCAGGGCATGCAAGAGCAGCCGGATGGCGCCGGCCGACTTGGCCGCGGAAAACAGGACGTTGGCGTCCAGGAAAATGCGCATTCGCGGTCAGCCGCTTCACGTGCGCGTGTCGAGCTTCGGCAGCACAGCGGCCAACTGCGCTTCGGCTTGGTCAAACTCCTGCACACGCTCAGGCGTGTACAGCTCCAGCGGCAACGTGACGGCCGGCCGCAGCAACAAGCCCTGCGGCGTGGTTTCGGCGATCAGCTGATCGTCCGCCTTCAGCCCCATGGCCTGCCGCAGCTTGGCCGGCAACGTGACCACGCCGCGGCTATTGATGGTGAGTGTGGCTTGCATGATTGCAGTTTAATTGAATTGCAGCAATTCAGTCAAACTGAATGTTCACCCCCACGAACGCGTGAGCAACTCGTCCAGCGCATCGGAAATGGCTTGCCCATGATCAGCCAATGAGGCAACACACTCGCCCAGCTGCTCCGCCGCCACCGACACCATGTCCAGCGGATGCAGCACCACCTCTTGCCCATCCACCTGAAACACCGGGTTCATCCGCGAGCCCACGGTGCTCGCCTGCCCTGGCAATGCGCTGCGGCGCACCAGCGGCACCACCACGCGTCGACGGTAACGGTCAAAAAGGGACGACTGCACCAGCACCACAAAGGGAATGGATTCCCGCAACCGCCCTTTGTTGCGGTAAACGTCAAACTGCGCCACTACAGCGTCGAGTGCTCGTCCGCGAAGGAACCAATTGCGTCATGTACCGCGTTCCAGTCTTGCGCGCAGGCGTCTGCCGCTTGCTGGCGCGACCCGCGCGATTGCTGCTGCTGGGCCACGTAGTCGGCGAGAAGCGCTTCCATGGTGGCGGACAGGTTGCTGGTATAGGCCTTGGCTTGGGCGACCAGCGCTTCGTTCAACGTGAGGTTGACGGCGCGCTTGCGCGTTGGCTGCGGCACGGGTATGGGCATATCGGCACCTTCTTGCAAACGCATGCGCATATTATGCGCATACCGCACTGATCGGAGAAGCTGAAGTCAGTTCTGTGGGGTTACCGAATCGACTTATCGCATGAATAGCCAGACTGACGGTTGGGCGAGCCCGGGCCCTAAGTTTGCTCAAGCTCGCTCAACAAAGCCTGCACCACACCCACCAACGGCGGTAGCGCGTTTTGCATCACGTTCCACACCGTGCCCACATTCACCGTGGCATAGCCGTGAATGAGCTGGTTGCGAAACGCCACGATTTGCGGCAGATCCGGAATACGGCTCGCCAGCGCTGAATCGAGCTTGGTCAACTGGTTGAGCGCTTCTCCGATGATCTCGAACTTGCGCTCCACGGCCGCCTGGGCCATCTCGTTGGCAGCGTACACGGCACCGTCCATGCCCGCGGTGAATGCCTGAATGGCCAGCGCAGCCTCACGCACATCCCACAAGAATGCCCGCGAATCACGCTGCATAAACGGCTTCACGGTTGCGGTTGATGCTGGCCAGTATGTAGGGGTTGCGCACCGCGCCGGCCTCTACCAGATCAACACCACGGCCCAG
>JANLQZ010000761.1:0-4159 GCA_031368125.1 Betaproteobacteria bacterium | reverse complement strand
GCTCGCGCGAACGCAACAACGACAACGCCGTGATGCACGCGATCGTCAGCAAGATGACGGCGTTGGAGGTGGCCGCCGTTGCCCAGTACCTGGGCAGCAAGTGAGGCGCGGCGCGGCGCCGCGTCAGGTTGCCAACGCGGGGCGGTTGTCCTGCACCGGCGTGCCGGCGGTTGTCGCCCCGTCCAGCAGGCGGTCGGTCACTCCGGCACCGATCCACATGCCCACCAGCGTGATCCAGGCCGTCAGGGCGAACACCGCGCCGCCGGTCATGCCGGCGCCAACCGCGCAACCACCTGCGAGCATCGAACCAAAACCCATCAGCACGGCGCCCGCGATATACCGGCGCATGCCGTAGCCGTCGGTGAATCCCTCCAGCCGCAGATCCCGGCCCATCCACGCGCCGACGAAAGACCCGATGAACACGCCGGGCAGCAATCCGAAGTCGAACCCTATGCGTGGCGCCGACGACGACAGGACACGCATCAGCCATTCGGCCGACGGCCCGCTGAAAGTCAGGCCCTGGACCTGGACCGGCTCGAAGGAGTTCGCCGAGACGGCATAACTGAACCACCAGGCCGCCGCGACCATGAGGCCGGTGCCGACGCCGCCGACCCACTTCCACGCGCCGCCGGCGCTGCGGGCCGAAAAATAGATTGCGGCCGCCAGCCACACCAGGCCGGCGACCAGGCCGCCCCACGGGCCCACGCCCAGCAGCGCCAGCAGATCGCGCGACGGCCCACCCTCGACGGTCCACCATGCGCTGACGGTATTGCGCAACGGTGCCAGCACGCCCGACAGCGACGCTTGCGCCACCACGGCAAAGATCAGGCCGGACAACAGCGCCCGCAGGTTGCCATTGGCAGACAGCACCAGCAGCCGGCTGGCGCAACCGCGCGCCATGACCATGCCGGCACCGAACAACAAGCCACCCAGCATGGCGCCCGAGAGGCTGCCGCGGGAGGCGATCTGGCGCGCCGTGCTGACGTCGAGCGCGTGGGTCAGCACCAACAGTTGCACGGCGACGACAGCGCTCGCGAACGCCAGCAACCAGACCGAAAGTTTTTCGCCGAAGCGCCGGTGCCAGAACTCGATCACGGCCGCTCGCAGGCAAAACCGCGAGCGCTGCGCAAAGTAGCCGAACAGCGCGCCGATCAAGAACCCGCCCAATGGCAATACTGCCGCGTTGCCAAAAGACTCGAGGACACTTGCCAAATCCACCACGCGCTCCAATAATTCAACTTGTACTTATATTAATCATAATGAATATTCGATTCTGCAGCTTGATGTTGCGCAAGCGCTGCCTTTTCCAATGCCGCATGGGATGGATGGCTGCAGCGCTCTTCATGTTCGCGCTGTTTGCCCGCGCTCCAGCGGCGGCCCAGCAAGCGCCGGCCTTGGTGGCGCAGCAGGTTGCGCCGTCGGTCTGGTATGTGCAGGGCCTGTCCGCACTGGGTTCGCCGGGCAACCAGAACTTCATTTCCAACGCCGGCTTTGTTGTCACGCCACGCGGCGTGGTGGTGATCGATGCATTGGGGTCGCCGGCGCTGGCCCGACGCCTGATCGCCGAGATCCGCAAGGTCACCAGGCAGCCGATCACGCACGTGATCGTGACGCATTACCACGCCGACCACATCTACGGGTTGCAGGCCTTCAAGGCGATCGGTGCGCGCGTGATCGCGCACACACTGGCCCGCGAGTACCTCCATTCCGACACGGCACGGCTGCGCCTGGTAGCCTCGCGCCAGGAACTGGCGCCGTGGATCGACGCACGCACGCGCCTGGTCGAGGCCGACGAGTGGCTGGACCGGGACCAGGAACTGGTGGTGGGTGGCGTACACCTGATGCTCAGGCATGTGGGCCCGTCGCATACCCCCGAAGACCTGGTGGTGTACCTGCCACGGCAAAAAGTGCTGTTCGCGGGTGACCTGGTGTTTCGCGCCCGGATACCATTTGTGGGACAGGCCGACAGCCGACAATGGATCAAGGCGCTGGACCTGTTGCTGGCATTCGACACTTCGACCATCGTGCCAGGCCACGGACCGGTCTCCACCTTGGCCCGCGAAGACATGCAACTGACACGCGACTATTTGATCCACCTGCGTACGACCATGGGAACTGCAGCCAGAAACCTCGATCCATTCGAGGACGCCTACAAGGCCGCCGACTGGAGCCGGTTCGAGAACTTGCCGTTGTTCCGGCTGGCCAACCGCATGAACGCCTACAACACCTATTTGCTGATGGAGCAGGAGGCCAGATGATATTTCCCGTAGTAGCTGTGGAAGGCCTGCCGAGCCCCGGCAGGCGCCGGTTGTTGGTCGGGTGCGGGTTGCTGGGGCTGGGGCGCATGGCATTGTCGGCAAGCGTCGACCTGCCGGCAGCGGTGTCGCTGCCGCTGCACCTGGCTACAGCGCTCAGGCACGGCAGCCCGCTGGTCGTGATGGTCAGCTTGCCGGGTTGCCCGTTTTGCCGGGTGGCGCGCGAGAACTACCTGGCGCCGATGTTGCGCGAACAGCAGCTGCCGATCGTGCAGGTGGACATGCAGAGCAAGCAGGTGTTGCGGGCATTCTCGGGCGCCGATGTCACGCACGAGCGGCAGATCGAGGAATGGCGCATCCGCATCGCGCCTACGGTGCTGTTTTTCGGGCCCCAGGGCGTCGAGGTGGCCGAGCGCCTGGTCGGCGCCATGTTGCCCGACTTCTACGGCGCCTACCTCGAGCAGCGCCTGGCGGCCGCGCGCAAGGCGCTGTAGCCAGCGGACAACCCGAGCCGTGGCGCCGGATCCAGTCTGCCTGCGCCAACACTGTTCGCTCTGCCCATGTCATTGCGGCCCCGGATCGGGTCCGGGGTTGCAGCACCCGCAATCCATGGATGCCAGACCATGTCCGGCATGACAAACGCAACAGTATTGCTGCTGGTGTTGCTTCCTGCCAGCGTTACTCGCGCTCGATCTCGAGGTAGGTCCGGCTGGCGTTGCCTGGCATCAGGTCTGCCGCGTTGCGCAACCGCGCGAAAGCGGCCGAAGCCGGCAGCGCGTTGAAGGCCGCGACCGCGGCGCTCAGGTCGGTGCCGCCATCGACCGCTTGCTTCATGAATGCGCGCAGGGCCTGCAGATAATCCCTGGTGTGGGCCTGCGCGCCGGCCAGCCCGGTGACCGCGCCATGGCCCGGCACGATGGTTTGGGGCCGCAGGTCTTCGATCACCTTGAACGTGGCCAGCCAGGCCCGGGTGTTGCTGACCGGCAGCACGCCCAGCATCCGGTCCACGTACACGATATCGCCGCCGAACAACACGTTCTTCTGTGGCAGCCACAACAGCATGTCTCCCGGCGTGTGGCCGCCGCCGCGGTGGCGCAATTCGAACGACACGCCGCCGAGCGACAGCTGCGTATCGTCTGCGTCGACATAACGGGTTGGCAGCACCGGTACGGTGGCGTCGGCGCGTTCGTTGAGCACGCCGCGCAGCGCCGCCACCTGTTCGGCCCCGCGCGCGAGCATGTCCGCCCTGGCGTGCGCATGCGCAATGATTTCGGCGCCCTGGGCCAGGAAGTAGCCGTTGCCGAGCCATCGGTGGTCCTGGCCACCGGTGTTGATGACCCACCGGATGGGCTGCATCGACACTTTTCTGGCGGCGTCGTGGATCTTGCGCGCCGACTGGAAACTCGCACCGCTGTCGATCAGCACCGCGCCGGCCGGCGTGACCACGAGGCCGATGTTCGCGTTCAGGCCTTCGTTGTCGAAACTGCGCGCGCCGGTGTCGCCGATGTACGCATACACGCCCTCGGTCACCGGCTGGAACACCACCTCGACCGCAAGGGCCCAGGTGCTTGCCATGGCCAACAGAGCGGCGGTGCACAGTGCCGGCCAGATCGGGCGATGGCGGGTCATGGTGGTGGCGCATGGCCCGGCCGACGGTTGGGCAGACCGGTGCCGTGACGCTCAGGCATCGGGCCGCTCAGGGCTTGATGTAGGCGTAGCGCTCGCGGCTTTGCAACTGGCCGATGCGCACCACGCCAGAGGGCGTGAAGGTGGCGTCGAGGTTGAATTGTTCCTTCTTGAGGTTGCGGTTGCGCAGCGTGATCTCGCACACCTCGAAGGTCACGCCGCGCGCCTTGAGCGCACTCACCAGCGAGCCGTAGTCGATGTTCGGATCCTTGGCGTCC
>JANLQZ010000156.1:0-16602 GCA_031368125.1 Betaproteobacteria bacterium | reverse complement strand
GAACTTCGCATCGACGCGGTAGGTCTTCTGGAAACTCAGGCTCAACAGATTCGCAGACTGCAGGGCGAGGAACAGGATCGCCGCCGCGCCGACCAGAACGAACAACCCGACCCAGACATCGTTTTTAGAACGTTGCACCATCTACTCCTGATTGCCATGATAGAGCGCCACCGGTCGAGTGCAGGCACCGCCTCATGAAGTGAACATCAGCGCGGTCAGGATGAAGTCCAGGCCCAGCACCGTCAACGACGCAACGACCACGGTCCGGGTCGTGGCCTTGGAAACCCCTTCGGGCGTCGCCTGGGCCTCAAAGCCCTGGAGCAGCGCAACAAAGGTCACCGCAAAACCGAAGACGACACTCTTGAAGACACCATTGCCCACATCCTGCCAAACGTCTACACCACCCTGAATCTGGCTCCAGAACGAGCCCGAGTCCACCCCGATCATGAGCACACCGACCACCCAGCCCCCGATGATGCCCATGGCGCTGAATACGGCCGCGAGCAGCGGCATGGTGATCACCCCGGCCCAGAATCGCGGCGCTAGGATGCGCTGCACCGGGTCGACGGCCATCATTTCCATCACGCTGATCTGCTCGCCTGCCTTCATGAGCCCGATTTCCGCCGTCAGCGACGTACCGGCCCGGCCGGCGAACAGCAACGCGGTCACGACCGGGCCCAATTCCCGGACCAGCGTCAGCGTGACGAGCAGACCGAGGGCTTCGGTCGATCCATAACGCTGCAGCGTGTAATAACCCTGGAGCCCAAAGACGAAGCCCACAAACAACCCCGACACTGCAATGATCGCCAGCGAGTAGTTGCCCAGGAAATGGATCTGGTCGCGGATCAGGCCGAAACGCCTGAAACTCGTGCCTGCCAATGCGAGCAGCCGTACGAACAGCCGCGCACCGTGACCGAGGTCGGACAACTGCGCACGCGCGGCAAAACCCAGGTCGCCAGGCCGGTACCAACTCATGCACCTTCCCCCGTGTGGGCGGTCGCAGACACCGATGCGGATGCCGGCCCGAAATCCTGCTCGACCGTCGGGCCGGGATAGTGGAAACGCACCGGGCCGTCCGGCAGTGCATTCACATACTGGGAAACCAGCGGATCGGTGCTTTGGCGGACCTCGGCCGGCGTGCCCTGGGCTGCGATCCTTCCATTGGCCAGAATGATGACATGGTCCGCTATGGCAAAGGTCTGCTCGAGTTCGTGCGAGACGAACAGGCTGGTGAGCCGCATCGCGTCGTTGAGTTGCCGGATCAAGCGCGCCGCCGTTCCCAACGAGATCGGGTCCAGCCCCGAAAACGGTTCGTCATACATCACCAGTTCGGGATCCAGGGCGATGGCCCGGGCCAGCGCAATACGCCGGGCCATGCCGCCCGAGACCTCGGCCGGCATGAGGTCGCGGGCGCCGCGCAGGCCCACGGCATTGAGCTTCATCAGCACGATGTCCCGGATCAGCGGCTCTGCGAGACTGGTGTGCTCGCGCAACGGGAATGCCACGTTTTCGAACACGCTGAGATCCGCAAACAATGCCCCGAACTGGAACAACATGCCCATGCGCCGACGCGCTGCGTACAGGGCTTTCTGGTCCATCGCGCCGACGTCCAGGAAGGCGTCGTCGCCGTACAGGCGCACCTCGCCTTTTTGCGCCCGGTTTTGGCCGCCAATGAGCCGCAGGACGGTGGTCTTGCCTCCGCCAGACGCACCCATCAGGGCGGTCACCTTGCCGCGCGGAACGGTCAGCGACACCCGATCGAGGATGACACGCTCCCCGTACCCGAAGGTGAGGTCACGCAACTCGACAAGAGGTGTTGAAATGGAGGCAACCATGAAAAACAAAAGCCGGTCAGTTCCCGGCTTTTGCATGATAAGGGATTCTTCCAGCGTCTACTGCCGGCTGGCCGGCGACCGCCCGAGCCCCGCCAGGCGTTGACTACCGCGGCAGGTCGCTGAACCCCATCAAGTACTCATCCACGGCGCGTGCCGCTTGCCGCCCCTCGCGGATCGCCCATACAACGAGACTCTGACCTCGGCGCATGTCGCCGGCAGCATACACCGCCGGCACACTGGTGGCGTAACCGCTGGCAAATTCGGTCGTGGCACGCGCGTTGCCGCGGCTGTCCTTGTCCACGCCGAACGCGTCCAGAATGGACTGGACGGGCGCAACGAACCCCATCGCCAGCAATACCAGATCGGCCTTCAAGGTCCGCTCAGAGCCTGGCACCTCGACCAGTTTTCCGTCCTTCCACTCGACCCGCACGGTCTTGAGCCCGGTGAGCCTGCCCTTTTCACCCATGAACCCCTTGGTCGAGATCGCGAACTCGCGCTCACAGCCTTCTTCATGGCTTGAACTGGTACGAAGCTTGATCGGCCAATAGGGCCAGGTCAGCGGACGGTCCTCTTCCACTGGCGGCTGCGGCATCACTTCGAACTGGGTGACACTCGCGGCGCCATGGCGATTGCTGGTCCCCACACAATCGCTGCCGGTGTCACCGCCACCGATCACGATGACATGTTTGCCGTCGGCGCGCAGTTGCCCCTTGACCTTGTCACCCGCGTTGACCTTGTTCTGCTGCGGCAGGAACTCCATCGCGAAATGGATCCCGACCAGGTCGCGACCGGGAACCGGGAGGTCGCGCGACTGCTCGGCGCCACCAGCCAGGAGTACAGCGTCGAAGTCCTGGCGCAACTGCGCGGGCGTGATGCTCTGGGTCGCCCAATTGGTCACCTTGGTCCCCTTGGGCAGATTGCCTACCAGCACACCGGTGCGAAACTGCACGCCCTCCGCCTGCATTTGCACGACCCGGCGGTCGATGTGCGACTTCTCCATCTTGAAGTCCGGAATGCCGTAACGCAGCAATCCACCCACGCGGTCGTTTTTTTCGAATACCGTCACGTCGTGTCCAACGCGTGCCAATTGCTGCGCCGCCGCCAGCCCGGCGGGGCCCGAGCCGACCACGGCAACCGATTTTCCGGTCCGGTGGCGCGCGACCTGCGGCTTGACCCAGCCCTGCGCCCAGGCATGGTCAATGATGGCATGTTCGATCGATTTGATACCGACCGGGTCGTCATTGACGTTCAAGGTGCAGGCCGCCTCACACGGTGCCGGGCATATGCGGCCGGTGAATTCCGGGAAGTTGTTGGTGCTGTGCAACACCACGATCGCGTTCTGCCAATCACCCTGGTACACCAGATCGTTGAAGTCCGGGATGATGTTGTTGACGGGGCACCCGCTGCTGCAAAACGGTGTGCCGCAATCCATGCAGCGCGCGCTCTGGGTCTTGGCCTGGCCGTCGTCGAGTGCGACAACGAATTCCCGGTAGTTCTTGACGCGCTCGGTGACCGGCCGGTAGCCCTCCTCCAGACGCTCGTACTCCATGAAGCCGGTGGCTTTTCCCATGATTCAGTCCTGTTGGTTGCTGTCGTCGCGGCCAGCTATTTGGCGGCGACGGCCTGTTTCGCGGCCGCAGTGCGTGCAACCGGGGCGCGGGCGACGACGACGCCCTTGGTCACACCCGCGTTCGACGCGGCCTTGCGCGCCGCGATTTCGGCCAACGCGCGCTTGTATTCGATCGGAAACACTTTTACAAAGCGGTTGCGCGCCACCTCCCAGGTATCGAGCAGCTCGCGCGCGCGCTTGCTGCCGGTCCACCGGTTGTGCTCCTCCAGCAAGCGCTTCAATTGCGCCTCGTCGGTCTGGCCACGATGCCAGAGGGCCGGGTCCATCATGGCCTGCTGCTCGGTGCCGGCGAGCACGTTTTCGAGCGCGACCATGGCGGTATTGCAACGTCGCGCGAACTGGCCATCCTCGTCGTAGACATAGGCGATTCCACCACTCATCCCGGCCGCGAAATTGCGCCCGGTCTTGCCCAGCACGGCGACGGTACCGCCGGTCATGTACTCGCACCCGTGGTCCCCTGTCCCTTCCACGACCGCGGTCGCGCCGGACAGGCGCACCGCGAACCGCTCTCCCGCAACACCGCTGAAAAAGGCCTCGCCGGTGGTGGCCCCGTACAGCGCCGTGTTGCCGATGATGGTGTTGTGTGTGGACAAGCCGCGGAAGTCGATGCTTGGGCGCACCACCACCCGCCCACCGCTCAGACCCTTGCCGGTGTAATCATTGGCGTCTCCAATCAGGTACAAGGTGATGCCGTTGGCCAGGAACGCGCCAAACGACTGGCCACCGGTGCCCTCGAGCTGGATGCGAATCGTGTCGTCGGGCAAACCCTGTGGATGCACCTTGGTGAGCGCACCGGAGAGCATGGCGCCCAGGGAACGGTTCACGTTGCGCGCCACCTCCATGAACTTGACCTTTTCGCCGCGTTCGATCGCCGCCCTGGATTTTTCTATCAGCACGTTGTCCAGCGAGCGTTCCAGTCCGTGGTCCTGCGCCTGCATGTGAAAACGCGGCACGTCCAGCGGCACGTTGGGTTGCGCAAACAGCCGTCCGAAGTTGAGGCCGCTGGCTTTCCAGTGCGCGATGCCCCGCGCCGTGTCCAGCAGATCGGCGCGTCCGACCATGTCATCGAACTTCCGGATCCCGAGTTGCGCCATGATCTGGCGCACTTCTTCGGCCACGAAGAAGAAATAGTTGACGACATGTTCCGGTTTGCCGGAGAACTTCTTGCGCAGCACCGGGTCCTGGGTTGCGACCCCGACCGGACAGGTATTGAGGTGGCATTTGCGCATCATGATGCAGCCCTGCACCACCAGCGGCGCAGTCGCAAAACCGAATTCGTCCGCGCCCAGGAGAGCGCCGATGGCGACATCCCGGCCGGTCTTCATCTGGCCGTCGGCCTGCACCCGGATCCGACCGCGCAGGCGGTTGAGCACCAGGGTCTGCTGGGTCTCGGCCAGTCCGATCTCCCATGGACTGCCCGCATGCTTGATTGACGACCAGGGTGACGCTCCGGTGCCGCCGTCGTGGCCTGCTATCACCACGTGGTCACTCTTGCACTTGGCCACACCGGCGGCGATGGTGCCGACCCCGATCTCGCTCACCAGCTTGACGCTGATGCTCGCATGCGGAGCGACGTTCTTGAGGTCGTGGATCAATTGCGCCAGATCCTCGATCGAATAGATGTCGTGGTGCGGCGGCGGAGAAATCAGGCCAACACCCGGCACCGAGTAACGCAGGCGCCCGATGTACTCGGACACCTTGGTTCCAGGCAACTGGCCGCCCTCGCCCGGCTTGGCTCCTTGCGCCATCTTGATCTGGATCTGGTCCGCACTGTTGAGGTACTCGGCAGTCACGCCAAAACGACCCGAGGCCACCTGCTTGATGCGCGAACGCAGCGAGTCACCCGCGTTGAGCGGGTAATCGACCTCGACCACGTCGTGCCCCATCACATCGCCCATGGTCTGGCCCTGGGTTATCGGGATGCCCTTGAGCTCCTGGCGGTACCGTGCCGGGTCTTCCCCGCCCTCGCCGGTATTGCTCTTTCCGCCCATGCGGTTCATCGCCACGGCCAGCGTCGCGTGGGCCTCGGTCGAAATCGACCCCAGAGACATGGCGCCGGTGGCGAAGCGCTTCACGATCTCGCTGGCCGGCTCGACTTCGTCCACCGCAATCGCACGCGCCGGATCGATCTTGAACTCGAACAGGCCACGCAGTGTCTTGTGCCGGCGCGACTGGTCATTGATCAGCTGTGCGAACTCCTTGTACGTGTTCCAGCTGTTGGCGCGTGTGCTGTGCTGCAGTTTGGCAATGGCGTCGGGCGTCCACATGTGTTCCTCGCCGCGCACGCGCCAGGCGTATTCACCACCGGCATCGAGCATGCCCGCGAGCACCGGGTCGGAGCTGAAGGCGGCCTTGTGCATGCGGATCGCCTCTTCGGCAATCTCGAACACCCCGATGCCCTCGACCCGGCTCGGCGTGCCGGTGAAGTACTTGTTGATGGTCTCGCCATTGATGCCGATCGCCTCGAACAACTGCGCGCCGCAGTAACTCATGTAGGTCGACACGCCCATCTTCGACATGACCTTGGACAGCCCCTTGCCGACCGCTTTGCCATAGTTGTAGATCGCCTTGTCGGCACCCAGCTCTCCTGGCAGGCGCCCGTGGATGTCGGCCAGGGTCTCGAGCGCGAGGTAGGGATGCACCGCTTCGGCGCCGTATCCTGCCAACGCAGCAAAATGGTGCACTTCGCGCGCGCTTCCAGTCTCGACTACCAGGCCTGCCGTGGTACGCAGCCCTTCGCGCACCAGGTGCTGGTGCACCGCGCTCAGCGCCAGCAGCGCCGGGATCGCCAGCTGCGTCGCGCTGACGGCCCGGTCGCTGATGATGAGGATGTTCTTGCCGCCCCGTATGGCGTCCACCGCCTCCGCACACAGGGACGCCAGTTTGGCTTCCACACCTTCGTGGCCCCACGCCAGCGGGTAGGTGATGTCGAGCGTATAACTACGGAACTTGCCGTGCGTGTGCCGGTCGATATCGTGCAACTTCGCCATGTCGGCAAAACCCAGGATCGGTTGCGCGACTTCAAGCCGCATCGGCGGGTTGACCTGGTTGATGTCGAGCAGGTTGGGCTTGGGCCCGATGAAGGACACCAGCGACATCACGATCGACTCCCGGATCGGATCGATCGGCGGATTCGTGACCTGTGCAAACAACTGCTTGAAGTAGTTGTACAACGGCTTGTCCTTGTCTGACAGGACGGCCAGCGGGCTGTCGTTGCCCATCGAGCCAATGCCTTCTTCGCCGGCCTGAGCCATCGGGGCCATGAGGAACTTGATGTCTTCCTGGGTGTAACCGAAGGCCTGCTGGCGATCCAGCAACGAGGTCACCGGTGTTGCCGGCGTGGCCACGCTGGCCTGGCCGCCGGCAGGCACGGCGTCGCTTGCCCGGGGCTTTGCGGACAGTTCGGCGGCCCGGACATCATCGAGTTTGATGCGCAGGGTCTCGATCCACTGCTTGTAGGGCTTCGCGTTGGCCAGGTTGGATTTCAGTTCCTCGTCATCGATCATTCGGCCCTGCTCAAGATCGATCAGGAACATCTTGCCCGGTTGCAGTCTCCACTTGCGCACAATCCGGTTTTCGGGCACCGGCAACACGCCGGATTCGGACGCCATGATCACCAGGTCGTCGTCAGTGATGCAGTAACGCGACGGCCGCAGGCCGTTGCGGTCGAGCGTCGCGCCGATCTGCCTGCCGTCGGTAAAGACGATCGATGCCGGTCCGTCCCAGGGCTCGAGCATCGCGGCGTGGTATTCGTAGAAGGCCTTGCGGCGCTCGTCCATCGTTGTATGCTGCTCCCAGGGTTCCGGGATCATCATCATGACCGCCTGGCCGATCGGGTAACCCGCCATCGTCAGCAGTTCGAGGCAGTTGTCGAAGGTGGCGGTATCGGACTGCCCTGCAAAACTGATCGGATAGAGCTTGGCCAGGTCGGCGCCGAGCACCGGCGACGACATCACCCCTTCGCGCGCTTTCATCCAGTTGTAGTTGCCCTTGACGGTATTGATCTCGCCGTTGTGCGCGACGTAGCGGTAGGGGTGCGCGAGCGGCCACTCGGGAAAGGTGTTGGTCGAAAAGCGTTGGTGCACCAGACCCAGCGCAGAAACACAACGTTCGTCTTCCAGATCATGAAAATAGGTGCCGACCTGATCCGCCAGCAGCAAGCCCTTGTAGACCACGGTGCGGCTGGACATGCTGGGGACGTAGTATTCCTTGCTGTGTTTGAGCTGCAGGTTTTGAATCGCGGCGCTGGCCGTCTTGCGGATCACGTAGAGCTTGCGCTCCAGGGCGTCTTGCACGATCACGTCGTCGCCGCGGCCGATGAACACCTGCCGCATGACGGGCTCCTTGGTCCGAACCGCGGGCGACATCGGCATGTCGCGATTGACCGGCACATCGCGCCAGCCCAGCAGGACCTGCCCCTCGGCCTTGATGGCGCGCTCCATCTCCTGCTCGCAGGCCAGTCGCGAGGCATGCTCCTTGGGCAGGAAGATCATGCCGACGCCGTATTCGCCGGGCGCCGGCAGCACCACGCCCAGCTGCGCCATTTCGGCACGGTACAACGCGTCCGGCAATTGGATCAGGATGCCGGCCCCATCGCCCATCAGCTTGTCCGCGCCGACGGCACCGCGATGGTCCAGGTTCTCCAATATCTTCAGCGCATTCTTGACGATCTCGTGGGATTTGGCACCCCGGATATTCGCGACGAAACCGACACCACAAGAATCGTGTTCGTTGGCACTGGAGTACAAACCGTTGTCTTCCAGATACTTGATCTCAGTTGCAGTGGCCATGGTGTTTCCTCAGTGGTTGGCAACCAGGCCATGGCATTTGATCCATGGCCCCGCCGCGCTCGCTTTGACGAACTTGCGCAGGGACGCAAAGTTTAGTGCACTGCAACATTAATGCCAACAGGAATAAATGGGGTCAGATCACCATTTATTATCGGCGTCTGAACATCAGATGAAATTAGGGACAGATCAAAACCACACGACGAATGTCGGCGCTTCGGCACCCAAACATCGGTCGCCAACTGCGATTCAGGGCGCCACTGGGCGCGCTGGGCGGCCAGGCACCGACCTCGACAAGCGACGCGCTGTCAGCTTCTGCAAGGACGCGACGAAGTCCGCGTCGCCAAGGGGCCACCCTCCCATGAGCGACCGCGTCAGCGCGGTTTGCTGCGCCGCGCTGACACCGTGTTGCACGATTTCGCGGTATCGCGACTCCCTGGCAAACGGTGTGTTGCCAAGCCCCCACACTATCGGATGGGTCGATACCAACTTGTCGATGCGCAGACCGGCATAGTGCCCGTAACTGGACCACGGATAGTCGGAAGGCTGTGCGACCAGACCCGCTCGCACTGGATTGAGGTCGAAATACACCAGGCATGGCAACAAGTAGCGGTCGGTCTGGAGCAGCGCCGACTTGTAGCGTCCTTCCCACAAGGTACCGGTTCGGCCGTGCGCCTGATTGAAATGGCGCACATAACTTCGCCCGAGCGCCTGCATCATCTTCGACAGCGACTCGGCCGACCGCGGTGTCACCAACAGGTGAAAGTGGTCGTTCATCAACACGTAACCATGCACCGCGACCCCGCATCTCGCCGCGTTGTCGGCCAGCAGTTCGAGCATGAACTGCCGATCCAGCGCGGACACAAAGATCGGCTGGCGGTTGTTGCCGCGCTGGAACACGTGGTACGGGTAATCCGGAACAGAAAGGCGAGGCAGACGGGCCATCAGCGCACACCACATGCGGTTGAACAAGTGTGGTCAGGCACGGCCGGACAACAAGGCAAACCGGGTCCGAAGCAATTCCTGCAGACCAAATTGCTCCAGAAGCTCCTGCAGGCGCTGGGCGGCGCTGCGGCTGCGCTGACCGGTGCAACGCGCAATGATGAGTTCGTTCTTCATGCTGTGTTCCCACCCCACCAATTCGGTCACCGTGACGTGGTACCCCGACGCTTCCAGGTAGAGGCAACGCAGCACGTTGGTGAGTTGGCTTCCGATCTCGCGCGTGTGCAACGGATGGCGCCACAGTTCGGCCAGGGGCGTGCGCCCGAGGCTCAACGCCTTGCCCGCGTTCAGGCTCCTGGCGATTTCGGCCTGGCAACACGGCACCAGAACCATATAACGGGCGTGTTTTCGCAGCCCGAACTCGATCGCGTCGTCAGTGGCTGTGTCACACGCATGCAGCGCGGTAACCAGGTCAAAGCGCTCCGGCAACTCCGTCGAGTCGGATGAATCCGCGACGCTGAGGTTGAGGAACGACATGCGGTCGAAACCCAGCCGGGACGCCAGTTCACGCGCTTTTTGTACCAGTTCGGGACGCGATTCAATGCCGTAGATCCATCCCGTTTCGCGGGCGCGGAAGAACAGATCGTAGATGATGAATCCAAGGTACGACTTGCCGGCTCCATGGTCGGCCAGCGCCAGCGCCGCGCCCTTGGGCTCCTGCCCACCGGGGACTTCCGCACCTGCCCGCTGCGCTGTCAGGTCGGCCAAGATCTTTTCAATGAAATGAAACAGGTGGTAGACCTGTTTGAGCTTGCGCCGAGAATCCTGGTTGAGTTGGCCCTCGCGCGTCAGAATATGCAGTTCCTTCAGCAGTTCGATCGACTGCCCGGGCCGGAGCTCAGCCAACACCTGCTCACCCGGGCCAGCGGCTCGGTCACCGCGCACACCTCCCTTTTTAGGTGGCGCCGGCTTCATGATTGCGTCTCGCCTTGCGGCCGCCCAGGTTGCGCGGGTGCCGCCACCGGCGCCGGTGGCGCTGTACGTTGCAGTCCCAGCGCGGTCCACCCGGCGCGACCGAGCCGTTCCATGGTCTGGATGTTGCGCTCGAAAATCGTTTCTGCCTGCGGGAATGCCTCGACGGCACGGTCGATGCTGGACTCGCGCAGCAGGTGCAAGGTCGGGTAGGGCGCCCGGTTGGTGTAGTTGCCAATGTCGTCGGCCGCCGTATTGGCAAACTGGAAATCCGGATGAAAAGCCGCAATTTGAATGACGCCGTCGAGTCGCATCTCGACCAGCGTGCGATCGGCGAGTGCCAGGAATGCATGGAATTCCAGAAATTCGGGCAAGCAATCGGGCGCCACCAGCAGGGTCGTGTCGCGCCGGTGGGCAGCAACCTCGACCAGACCATGCAATTCACGGACCAGGTCCTGGAGCAGCGCGTCGTGCGTCGGTGCCCGGCTGACCGCATAGTGGATCTGCCCCCGGACGTGCACCGCCTTCGCAAACGGGCACAGGTTCAGGCCGATCACGGCGCGTTCCAGCCACGCTTGCATGTCGCGTTGCACCGCGGCTGCATATTGCTCCGAATCGAAGTTGGTCATCGCACCATCGGTCGCGCGACCTGGCTAGCGACCAGCAGTCCCAGGATCGAGCAGGTACCGGTAATCAACCACGTCCATTGCCAGCCGCCGACGATGCCGGCCACCAGGGCCACCAGTGGTGGCCCGGCAAACTGGCCCATCGCCGACCATTGCTGCATCCAGCCCACGGTGGTGGACACGCTGGCCTCGTCCGGGGCCAGCACAACCGCCAGGGAAAACAACGTCCCGGGAATCAGGCCGCCAACCATGGAAAACAGCAACACGCCGGAGTAACGCAATCCAGTGGCCACGGCGGACCCCTGCAACCCGGGGAACGAGGCAAATGCAACCAGCGCGCCGATGCCCATGGCGCAATAACCCACGTACAACAACCGGTGCGCGGGAACGCCGCGCTGAAGCAGTCGACCTGAGGCGATGTTGCCCACCGTGTTGACCATTGCCGCCAGCGCCAACGGGGCCGCCATCGCAAGCCCGACCGCGCCGTCGTGCGCGACCACCGATGGCAAGAACCCGATGACCGCCAGCCACTGGCCGGAATACAGCGCAAACGCCATCGCCACCAGCCAGGGGCCGCGCGAAGACACGGTGCGACGAAGGCGCGACAGCCACGCGCCGTCGATGCGCGTGGTGGCGCCGAGGCCATGCGCATAGGCATACACCCGGTCCTGAGGCACCGCGCGCCACAACCATGCAGCCATGATGGCGGACAGGCCAGCCAGCAGCAGCCACCAGTTCTGCCAACTGGTCGTTCCGAGCACCATCGGCCCAAGCAGCAGGGCGACAGCGGTTCCGAATGGCATATAGGCACCCCACCAACCGAGCGTGGTCTTCATGTGGGCAGGCGCGACCAGGCGTCGGATCAGGGCCGGTGCCGGCATGCACACCAGCAGAAAGCCCAAACCTTCCACGGCCCGCCACGCGAGCAGCGTCGCTGGATCAGGGGCCCAGCCACCAGCTGCCGAGGCAAGCGACAACACCAGGAGCCCGGCCAGCATGCTGCGTTTGAGTCCAATTCCGTCTGCCACCAGGCCCACGCCGAGCCCTAGCAGCATCCCTGCGAGTTGCACCAGCGACAAGAGAAAACCGGCTTGCAGCAGCGTGACGCCCAGGCTCTCGCGCAGCACCGGCAGGGCGGGCGAGAGCTTGGCCACATGCAACGCCGCGCAGACACCGGCGAGGATGACCACCAGTTCGGGGCGGTTTCGACCGGTCGCGAGAGTCTGGTCGTTCATGCCAGCAACCTGAGCCCGGTCAGGCGCTCATGTTCCCGCGCTGCAAATCGGTCCGTCATGCCGGCAATGTAGTCTGCGACAACCCGGGCGATGCCGTGTGCGGGGTCGTCGCCGCCAGGCCCGGCCGCGGACCGGGCAGCAAAACCCGGCTGCATTTCCTGCGGTGCATTCATGTAGAGCGCAAACAGTTCCTCCACGATGCGTTTGGCCTGCTGCGTCATGTTCGTCACATTTGGATGGCGGTACAGGTTTGCCAGCAGGAAGTACTTGAGCGCGGCCGATTGCCGGCCCATCACGTCTCCAAACCGCACGATCGGGCCGAGCCCGCGCACCGCCTCGACATTGGCGGGAACATTGGCGTGCAGCAACGCGCGCGTGGCAGCCACCACGTCGAATACCTGGGCGCTCAACATCTGCCGGATCGTCTCGTACAGCAGGCGCCGATCCTGTGCGTCGTCACGCAGGTGCGGGTGATCGCGCAGGGTCTGGCGCAAAAAATTGTCGAACAGCTCCACCTGCTCCAGTTGCCGGATGTTGATGAGACCTGAGCGCACGCCATCGTCGATGTCGTGCGCGTTGTAGGCGATTTCGTCGGCGATGTTGCACAACTGCGCCTCCAGGCTGGGCTGGCGGCGCTCGAGAAACCGCCGCCCCACACCGCCCCGGCCGTCCGCGTAGCCAGGCTCTGCCGCTTCGATCGCAACGGCATTGTTGACGGAGCAGTGTTTGAGAATACCTTCACGCGCCTCGAAGCTCAGGTTCAGGCCATCGAAGTCCGGATACCGCTCCTCCAGCACGTCGACGACACGCAAGCTTTGCAGGTTGTGCTCAAAACCTCCATGCCCGGCCATGCAGCCGTTCAACGCGTCCTGCCCGGCGTGACCAAACGGGGTATGGCCCAGGTCATGCGCCAGCGCGATGGCCTCCACCAGATCTTCATTGAGCCCGAGCGAACGGGCGATCGAGCGCCCCAGTTGGGCGACCTCGAGCGAATGCGTCAGGCGGGTACGAAACAAGTCGCCTTCGTGGTTCAGGAAGACCTGGGTCTTGTAGACCAGGCGTCGGAACGCCGAGCAATGGATCACCCGATCGCGGTCGCGCTGGAACTCGGTTCGCGTAGGCGCGGCCGGCTCGACATGACGCCGTCCACGCGAATGCGCGGGATCACAGGCAAATATCGCCAGCGCCATGGCCTGCCCCGCGGATCTTTTCGAATGGAAGAGGCGCCACCGTCATCGGATCGGCATTCGCAAAGCTGTGCTCGGCACGCGTCGCGTCATTCGCAGCAATCGTCGATCACCTGCCGCACGATGGATTCCGGCGCGGCCCGCACCGCGGCGGCGCCCGGGCGGACAAGGACAACAAACCTGATTTCTCCGTCCTGCGACTTCTTGTCGCCGCGCATCAGCGCAAGGTAGCGATCGGCGTTGGAGCTGGGGCCATCAACCGCAAACGCGGACCGGTTCGAGGCCGGGAGCGTCGGGCCAGACACGGGAAGCCCTGCCGCGGCGATCAGACGTTTCAGGCGCTGGACAAAGACTTCATCGATCAGCCCCAGTCGGCGCGACAGTTCGGCTGCCATGACCATGCCGGCTGCGACGGCTTCCCCGTGCAGCCAGGTCCCATAACCCATGCCGGCCTCGATCGCATGGGCGAAGGTATGGCCAAAATTCAGGATCGCGCGAAGTCCCGACTCACGTTCGTCCTGACCGACGACTTCAGCCTTGATTTCACAGCTACGCTTGACCGCGTACGCCAACGCCGCCGCATCGCGGTCCAACAAGCGGTCCATGTTGGTCTCGATCCAGTCGAAGAAGGCCATGTCCACGATCGGCCCGTACTTGACCACCTCAGCCAGCCCCGCGCTGAGTTCGCGCGCCGGCAGGGTCGCCATGGTCGCCAGGTCGCACACCACCTTGACGGGCTGGTAGAACGCCCCAATCATGTTCTTGCCCAGCGGATGGTTGATCGCCGTCTTTCCGCCAACTGAGGAATCGACCTGCGCCAGCAGTGTTGTAGGGACCTGCACAAACGGCACCCCCCGCATGAAACATGCGGCGGCAAACCCGGTCATGTCTCCCACGACGCCGCCACCAAGCGCAAACAGCACGGTCTGGCGATCGCACCCGTGCTGAAGCAAGGCGTCAAAGATCAGACTTAAAGTCTCCCACGTCTTGTATTGCTCGCCGTCGGCCAGCACGACGGTATGGACCCGCTTGAAACGCGCCGTCAGGGCCAGGCGCAATGGCTCGGCATACAGGGGCGCGATGGTGCCGTTCGTCACGATCAGGGCGGCGGCGGCGGCAGGCAAGTCGTTGTAGGTGTGCGGGTCGCCCAACACGGCGCTCGAAATCAGAATCGCATAACTGCGCTCGGCAAGTTGGATCGTGACCCGTTCCACCGGATGGGTTGTAGACATAGGTGTTGAGTTTAGAGGAACGAAGTGTCCATGCCAGACCCGGCTCCCACCGCGCACAGCGCGCCCGGTCGGCAGCACATCCTGGGCATCTTACGTGGCTTGCGTGAACGGCCAGCCCGCGATCGTGCGTTGTGTGCAACGCGAGGACACCGTTGCGCGACAGCGCAAGAATCAGGCAAGTGGCCACGCCCCGGCCAGTTCGAGCTGCATCACAATCATGTTGACCAGGGTGGCCACCGACGGGCGCCCGGTCTCGATGACGAAATGCGCGGTCTCGCGGTACAGGGGATCGCGGATTGCATAGAGGTCACGCAGGCGCGTCAGGGGATCGGCAACTTGCAGCAACGGCCGGTTGCGGTCATGGCGCAAACGCCTGAACAGTTCGTCGGGCGTGGACTTGAGGTAGACAACGCGACCCCGCTGGCGCAAATGCAGGCGGTTGGCCAGCCTCAGCACCGATCCGCCGCCCGTGGAAAGCACACCACGCTCGGCCAGCGTCAGGTCGTCGATGACCGCGGCCTCGACATCGCGAAAGCTTTCCTCGCCTTCACGCTCGAAATACTGGCGGATGGGACAGCCCAATCGCGCCTCGATCACCTGGTCCGAGTCTACAAAGGGAAGTTGCAGCCTGCGCGCAAGTTGCCGCCCCACGGTGGACTTGCCCGAGCCAGGCAGGCCGATCAGACTGAATATCAAATTCTCAACCCGGGCCGCCTGGGCGGCATGACGACGAGTTAGCGGACTACAGCCTTGTCGGCGATCGTTTTGGGCGTGATGAAGACAAGCATCTCCTGCTTGTTCGCGAGACGCGAGCGGGTCTTGAACAGGTTGCCGACCCCGGGTAAATCCCCAAGCACGGGAACCTTTGTTTCATTCTCGGATTCCGTCAACTCGAAGATTCCGCCGATCACGACCGTGCCGCCGTTCTCGACCAAAACCTGCGTCTTGATGTGTTTGGTGTTTATTGCAAATCCCGCGGCTGTCGATTGTCCAACCGTGTCCTTGTTGACATCCAGATCGAGAATGATGTTGCCTTCGGGAGTGATCTGCGGTGTCACTTCGAGCTTCAAATTAGCCTTCCGAAATGCGATCGATGTCGCGCCGCTGGATGTGGCAACCTGGTAGGGCAACTCCGTGCCCTGCTCTATCAGCGCCTTGATCTGGTCCGCCGTGACAACCCTCGGACTCGACACGACCCGTCCCTTGCCGTCAGCCTCCAGCGCCGACAACTCGAGATTCAGAAAGCGATTCGCCGCTGCACTGAACAGGGATACCGCAATCGTTGCCGGATTGAGACCGCCCTGCCCCACTGCGGGCAAATTGACGAAAGAGCCCGAGGTCGTGCCGGCCGCGCCATCCGAATAACTCGACCCGATGGTGGTATTGAGCGAGTGCCCGCCAGCGCTAAGAATCTTGACTCCGCCCGCCGGGTTGATGCCGCCGCCCAGCCGGATGCCCAGCGATTTTCCAAAGGTGTCGGATGCCTCGACGATTCTTGCCTCGATCAGCACTTGTCGAACCGGAATATCCAGCTTGGCGATCAATTGCTGAACCTGTTCCAGTTTGCTGGCGATGTCGGTCACGAAAAGCTGGTTGGTACGTGCTTCCGCGATCACGCTGCCGCGCGAACTCAGGATCCGGCTGCTGTTGGTACCACTGCCAGAACCGGCCGCGGTCAAACTGACCGCGATTTCGGCCGCCTTGGTGTAGTTCATCTGGAACGATTGGGTGCGCAGCGGCTCCAGGCCCTGCAATGCGGCGACCGACTCGAGTTCCAGCTTTTCCTTTGCATTGATCTCGTCGCGCGGCGCAATCCAGAGCACATTGCCGGTCTTGCGCATGCCCAGGCCCTTGGCCTGCAGGATGATGTCAAGTGCCTGATCCCACGGGACGTCCTGCAATCGCAAGGTCACGGCACCATTGACCGAATCCGACGTGATGATGTTGAAGTTGGTGAAATCGGCGATCACCTGCAACAACGAGCGCACCTCGATGTTCTGGAAGTTGAGCGACAGCTTCTGCCCCGAGTAACCCGGCCCCTGGGTCAGTTTTGCGGGATCGATCTTCTGCGGCTTGACCTCCACGACGAACTGCTCGTCGCTCTGGTAGGCGCTGTGCACCCACAGGCCCCTTGGCTCGATCACCATGCGGACCCG
>JANLQZ010000126.1:0-2905 GCA_031368125.1 Betaproteobacteria bacterium | reverse complement strand
GCGGGTGGAGCGGGCGCTGCCGTTGTGGCATGACGCCTTGGGGCTGATAGGCAAGGCCGACGTGGTGGAGTTCTTGCCGGATGGTGCGCCTTACCCGGTGGAGTACAAGCACGGCAGCCGCCACAAGGCGGCCGACATCGCGGCGTGTGACGACATTCAACTTGCCGCACAGGCGATATGCCTGGAGGCGATGACGGACCATACCGTTGCCGAAGGAGCGATTTTTTACGCCACGTCCAAGCGCCGGCGCGTGGTGCCCATCACGGCCCATCTGCGCGCACAGGTCGAGCAGACAGCGCAAGCCATCCGCCTGATGTTTGCCACCGCCCGGCTTCCCCCACCGCTGGGGACCGATCAGGCTGCCAGGCGATGCAAGGCTTGCTCGTTGCTGGAGCGCTGCCAGCCCGAGGCCGGGCGCGCAGATTTTGCCGCTGCCCGCGCCGCCCTGTTCGACCCCGACGCGTGACGCGCATCTGAACCGGCGCACTGGCGTTACCGCAACCGGGCTGCTAGCATTCGAATCATCGATTTTTCTGGAAGGGGAAAGAAATGGCTGCTGTTTTCAAAGACATCGAGGCGCAAGCCTTGGCGTTGCCGGAGCGCGAGCGCAGTGCCTTGGTGGTGCGGCAGCTGGACGGCCTGGAGCCTGAAAATGATGAATCACCGCAGGCCGTTGCACGCGCATGGAATGAAGAGATTGCGCGTCGTATTGCCGATTGTGATGCGGGTCGCACCCAGGGCATTCCACTCGAACAGGTGCAGGCCGAAATACAGCTCCTGCTGCGTCAACATGCAAGGCATGAGAACTTTCTACCAGCTTGCCGCGTTGGAGGAATCCCGGGAGGCGATCATCCGGTATGGCGAGGTGGCTGGTCAACGACGCCCTGAGGCACTTGATCGGGAAATTAACGCCAAACTGGCACTGCTGAAGGATCACCCGTTGATCGGCACACATGGCGTTGGGGGAAGCAGGTGGCTGCCACTACGGCGGTTCCCGTACACGCTGCACTATGGGTGGTTGGCGACGTGATCGACATCCTGGCCTTGGCCCATCAAAAGCGTCACCCGGGTTATTGGCGCCAGCGCTGATGCCATGCAGCTACTCAACACCCTCTACGTCACCACGGCCGAGACCTATTTGCGGCTGGACAACGACACGCTCCGTGTGGAGGTGGAGCGCGAGACCAAATTGCGGGTGCCCCTGCACCACCTGAGCGCGGTCGTGTGTTTTGGTCATATCGGCTTGTCGGCCCCTTTGATGCACCGGCTTGCGGAGAACGGTATTGCCCTGGTCCTGCTGGACGACAACGGGCGTTTCAAAGCGCGCCTCGAAGGCGAAGTCTCAGGCAATGTGTTGCTGCGCCAGGCGCAGTTCCAGCGCGCGGCCGACCCGGCATTCACACTGGACCTTGCGCGTGCCTGCGTGGCCGGCAAGCTCAAGAACACGCGGCAGGTGCTGCAACGCGGTGCGCGCGAGGCCAAGGACGACGGCGAGGCAAAGACCCTCGGGCGATTGGCCGATAACCTGGCCGCCAGTCTGCGCGCGCTGCCGGATGTGACCACGCTGGACAGCCTGCGCGATGTGGAGGGCGAAGCAGCACGGCAGTACTTCAGTGGCCTCGACCTGTTGGTGGGTATTGACCGGCGAGAGGCTTTCCGGATGGACGGGCGCACCCGTCGCCCGCCGCGAGACCGTTTCAACGCGGTGCTGTCGTTTCTGTACGCGATGTGGATGAACGATTGCCGCTCGGCGCTGGAGGCTGCGGGGTTGGACCCGCAGGTGGGATACCTGCATGCGCTTCGGCCTGGCCGTGCCGCGCTGGCACTCGATCTGATGGAGGAGTTTCGCCCGTGGGCTGATCGGCTGGCGTTGACGTTGATCAACCGGGGACAATTGGTGGCGGGCGATTTTGCGCTGCGCGAAGGCGGCGGCGTGTCGTTGGAGGTCGAGGCGCGCAAGGCAGTGGTGGTGGCGTACCAGGAGCGAAAGCGCGATGAAATCAATCATCCGCTACTGGCGCAGTCTGTCCCCATGGGGCTGGTGCCGCTGGTGCAGGCACGTTTGCTGGCGCGCGCCCTGCGTGAAGATGGCGCGCCCTACGTTCCGTTTGTGGCGAAGTAGGCAGTCGACATGTTGGTGCTGGTTTGTTACGACGTGAACACCGAGACCAAAGAGGGACGCCGCCGCCTGCGTCGGGTAGCCAAGGTCTGCGAAGGCACGGGCCAGCGGGTGCAAAAGTCGGTCTTTGAATGCCAGCTTGACCTTGCGCAGTTCGAGGTACTCGAGCGCAGGCTGCTGGCCGAGATCAATGAAAAGCAGGACTGCCTGCGCATGTACCGCATGCCGGAAACACGTGGCTTCGAGGTGTTGGAGCATGGCACATTCAAGGCTGTGGACTTTGACGGCCCGTTGGTGCTGTGATCCGCGTGTCCGCGTTGACTGCCGTCTTCTCGGCCGCTACCATCAGACTGGCTGCGCGAACCCAGAGTGATTGTCTCGCCACAGGACGGTTCGCGCACCACGCAAGCGGTTGAATCAAATGGTCTTTATAGAATTCGCCTTTGTGGCTCACAACGTTTTGTCGGCGGCATTTGCGAGATTCGCGAAATTGCACGGAAAATGCGTGGATTGAAACACCAGCCCAGGCCAGATCGTGCGGCCGGCCGGTTGGATCGCCCGGCATCGATGCCGGGCGTGGATTGAAACCGGACACCGAATCGAGTGGGACGTTTGAATTCAAGGATCGCCCGGCATCGATGCCGGGCGTGGATTGAAACAATACCGACTTGAGCGATGCCCCGCTCAGCGTAGCGGATCGCCCGCCAACGATGCCGGGCGTGGATTGAAACTGCAAGCATTTTGCAGGAGCAAGGGATTTGCATAGGATCGCCCGGCATCGATGCC
>JANLQZ010000125.1:0-2252 GCA_031368125.1 Betaproteobacteria bacterium | reverse complement strand
GGCGGCCCGGCCCGAGCTCGAGGCGACCCTGCGTGGCCTGGTCGAGCGCCTCGGCGAGGACCGTGCCAGGACCGTCGCGCTGGCCGACCGCAACCTGCTGATCTTCCCGAACCTGGTCGTCAACGACATCATGGCCATCACGGTGCGCACCTTCTGGCCGCTGCGCCACGACCAGATGGAGGTCAGCGCCTGGGGTCTGGCGCCGCGCGGGCAGAGCGATGCGGCGCGCGCGCGCACGACGCGCAACTTCGTCGAGTTCCTCGGCCCGGCCGGCTTCGCGACGCCCGACGACGTCGAGATGCTCGCGTTGTGCCAGCAGGGTTACCGCGCCACCGACGGCGAAGGCTTCAACGACCTGTCGCGCGGCATGCTTCGCAGCGCCTCGCTGCAGACCGACGAGGCGCAGATGCGCGCCTTCTGGCGCCAGTGGCAGTGCATGGTGCGGCAATGAAGCTCACGCTCGAGCAGGCGCAGGCCCTGCTGTTCCACGAGGCCGACCTGCTCGACCGCTGGAAGCTGCTGGAGTGGGCCGCGTTGTTCACCATCGACGGCGAGTACCAGGTGCCGTCGCCCGACGACCCCGACGGGGCGCACGGGCGCAGCCTGTACCTGATCGACGATGACCGGCATCGCCTGCAGCATCGCGCGCGCCGCCTGCTCGACCCGGCGGCGCATGCCGAGGTGCCGCGCTCGCGCACCTGCCGCATGGTCAGCAACGTGCGGCTGCTCGAGGGCCCGGTTGTGCACAGCAACTTCGTGCTCTACCGCTCCAGGGGCGATCGGCTCGACATATTTCCCGGCCATGCCCGCCATGACCTGCAATGGGACGGCGCGGCCGGCGGCTGGCGCATCCGGCGCAAGCGCGCCGTGCTGGGCCTGGCCGACCTGCGGCTGCAGGGCGCGCTCAGCCTGATCGTTTGAGGCCGCATGACCAGGCGAACCGCGATCGTCACTGGTGCCGGCATGGGCGCCGGCGGCATCGGGCGCGGCATCGCGGCACGCCTGCTGCAGGACGGCCTGCAGGTGATGCTGGCCGACATCGAGCCGCACGTGCAGCAGGCCGCGGCAGCGCTGGCGGGCGGCGATGTCGATGCCTTCGTCGGCGACCTGGCGCAGGAAGCCGCCGCGCTGCTGCTGGTGCAGCGCACGCTGGCGCGTTTCGGACGCATCGACGTGCTGGTGAACAACGCCGGCGGCGGCGTGATCCGGCCGTTTCTGGAGCACGACGCGGCGTCGCTGCGGACCACCCTGGAGCGCAATTTGTGGACCACGTTGTGGTGTTGCCACAAGGTGCTGCCGCATATGGCCGCGCAAGGCCATGGACGCATTGTCAACATCGGCGCCGACTCGCTGCGCACCGGCATACCCAACCATGCCGCATATAACGCGGCCAAGGGTGGGGTGCTCGGCCTCACGGTGGGTCTGGCGCGCGACTGGGCGCACCTGGACATCACGGTCAACATGGTCTCGCCGTGCGTGGTGCAGACCGCGCACTTCGGCACCGAGCAATCGGCTGAACCCGCGGTGGCGGCGGCGTTCCTGGCGGTGGTGCCCAAGGGGCGCCCGGCCGCGATCACCGAGGTGGCCGACCTGGTGGCCTTCCTGGCCCGGCCCGAGGCCGCCTTCATGACCGGCCAGAACCTGAGCATCAACGGCGGGAGCGCGATGCCGTGATCCGATACCGGCAACTGGCCCGGGTGGTGCTCAACGTCGGCGACGTCGCCACCTCGGCCGCGTTTTACCGCGATGTGGTCGGCCTGCTGCCGGTGGAGGGTTCGGATGCGTCCCGGTGTCGCCTGCGCGCCGGCAGCGGTGGGTGCGACCTGGCGCTGGTGCGCGGCACGCCCGGGCTCAAGCGACTGGAGTTCGACCTCGAATCCGCCGCGGCGCTCGATGCCCTGGCGCTGGCGCTGCAGCACGCCGGCGTGGCCTGGCGCGCGGGCGCGGACGGCGCCGCGTTGCGCATCAGCGAGCCGCACACCGGTGCCACGATCGACTTCGGCATTGCAACGCCCGCTGCGCCGGTGGCGCCGGCGCCCGGCCTGTTGCGGCTGGGCCATGTCGTGCTCGAAGCCGCCGACGACGCGGCGGCTGTGCGTTTCTTCACCGAGGTGCTGAACTTCAAGGTGTCGGACCGCATCGACGGTGCGATCACCTTCCTGCGCTGCTTCCCGAACCCGCTGCACCACAGCCTGGGCATCGGGCGCGGGCGCAATGCACTGAACCACGTGAACTTCATGACCCCGCACGTC
>JANLQZ010000102.1:0-2455 GCA_031368125.1 Betaproteobacteria bacterium | reverse complement strand
TCGACCTGGCCGCGGCGTTCCGGTGGGCGGCGCGGCTCGACATGCACGAGTCGATCGCCAACCACTTCAGCGTGGCGGTGTCCGATGACGGGCGGCAGTTCCTGCTCAATCCGGTCGGGCGCCATTTCTCGCGCATGCGGGCCAGCGAGTTGCTGCTGCTCGATTCGGCCAGACCGGAGTCGGCGCACGGTGCCGATGCGCCGGACCCGACCGCCTGGCATTTGCACGCCGAACTGCACCAGCGGCTGCCGCAGGCGCGCTGCATCCTGCATACGCACATGGCCAATGCCACCGCCCTGTGTTGCCTGGCGGACTTCGAGTTCCTGATGCTCGACCAGAACGCCTGCCGCTTCCATGGGCGCATCGCCTACGACCGCCACTACAGCGGCATGGCGCTGGAGGCATCCGAAGGCGCACGCGTGGCGCAACTGATGGGCCCGGGCAAGAGCGTGCTTTTCATGGGCAACCACGGCGTGATCGTGGTCGCGCCTTCGGTGGCGCAGGCTTTCGACGAGTTGTATTACCTGGAGAAAGCCGCCGCGGTGCAGCTGCTCGCGTTGTCTACCGGACGGCCGCTGGCGCTGATTCCCGAGCCGGTGGCGGCGTTGGCCGGCGCACAGTGGAACAACTACCCGACCCGGTTTTGCGAATTGCATTTCGCCGAGCTCAAGAAAATCCTGGACCGGGAAGAACCTGACTACGCGACCTGAGCCGGCGCAATGGGGCCAGAACTGCCCGCCCGGCCGTGGTCGCACGCACGGCCTGGCTGCGCCGCGTGCGCGCCGGGTGTCAGGCGAACGTGATCCAGTCGGCGTACTGCGCCGCATCCAGGTGCGGCAGCGTGTTGTAGGTCAGCAGCATATGGCGTTTGGGGTTGAACGCGAACTCGGTCACGGAGCTGTTGCGGATGCGCAGGTTCAGCTCGATCGTGGTCTCGGGCGTGGTGCCCAGCACCTGCCCTACCGCGGTGGAGATCGGGCCGCCGCTGGAGACGATCAGCACGTTGCCTTCAAAGTTCTTGCGCACATGCTCCAGCGCGCTGGTGACGCCGGCCACGAACCCGGTGTAACTCGGCATGCCCACCGGGCTCACCACACCGTTCATCCATTGCGTCAGCCCGTCGCGCAGCAGTCTGAAATGGTGGCGGTACATCTCGGGTGTGTCGGGCTTGTCGAGCGGCTGCGGGTGGATGGCGGCGATCACTGCTGCGCTGTCGTATTCATTCAGACCGGGCCAGGGCAGGGCCTGCAGGTCGATCCTCGCACCCTCGCAAATGCCGGCGTAGGTCTGGACATGGCGACGCAGGGTGCCGGTCAAGACCGCCTCGAACCTGACACCCTTGTGCGCGAAATATTCGCCCAGCCGCACGCTTTGTTGCGCGCCCATGCCGCTCAGGTTGTCGTAGTCGGCGGCACCAAACGAAGCCTGACCATGGCGTACAAGATATAGCGTTCCCATCCGGGGCATTGTCCCGGCGGTGCACTGGGCACGCAGTCACGCGTGGGACGGGGCGGGGCGCACCGATTGGAACTTGCGCCGATTCGCGGTAATCTCGGGCCATGGCACAACCCGCCGAACCAGGAGACCAGCGATGAAACTCAGCCCGCAACAGCGCCAGCAGTTCGACCAGGACGGTTATCTTTTCTTCCCGGGGTGGTTCACACCGCAGGAAACCCGCCACCTCGCTGACTCGGTGCCGGAGTTGTATGCGCGCCGCGAGGCCTACAACGTGCGCGAAAAGGGCAGTGACGCGGTGCGCACCAATTTCGCGGCGCACATGGTCAGCAAGCCGTTTGCGAAGCTGGCGCGCCATCCGCGCATGATCGAACCGGTGGAAGAACTGTTCGGCGAAAAGCTCTACATGCACCAGTTCAAGGTCAACGGAAAGATGGCCTTCGAGGGTGATGTCTGGCAATGGCACCAGGATTACGGCACCTGGCTCAACGACGACATGATGCCGACCGAACGCGCCATGAACGTGGCCATTTTCCTGGACGATGTGAACGAGTTCAACGGCCCGCTGATGTTCATACCGGGCAGCCACAAGAAGGGGGTGGTCGAAGCGCGGCACGACCTGACCACCACCAGTTATCCGCTGTGGACGGTGGACAACGCGCTGATCGCGCGCCTGGTCGAGCGCGCCGGCGGCAAGAACGGCGGTATCGTCAGCCCCAAGGGCCCGGCCGGTTCCATGATCCTGTTCCACAGTTGCCTGGTGCATGCGTCGAGCGCCAACCTCTCGCCCTGGAACCGGGTCAGCGTGTACCTGAGCCTGTGCGCCGTGAGTAACCATATCCGGCGCCACAAGCGCCCCGAATACATCGCGCACCGCGACTTCACGCCGATCGAATGCCTGCCCGACGATTGCCTGCTGAAGGACTACCCGGTCGAACTGCCCTGGAAGGACGGCTTGCCCGCGAGCGCGATGCAGACGTCTTCGGTTCCGTTTGCCGAA
>JANLQZ010000093.1:0-2422 GCA_031368125.1 Betaproteobacteria bacterium | reverse complement strand
TACCCGATCGCCGCCGTGCAGTCGGAGTATTCGCTCTGGACGCGTAATGCCGAGATCGCGGTGCTGCAGCTGTGCAAGGAGCTGGGCACGGCTTATGTCGCATTCAGCCCGGTCGCGCGCGGTTTTTTGTGCAATGTGCAGCACGACCTGGCCGCGCTCGATGCGAAGGACCTGCGCCGCAGCATGCCCAGGTTTTCACCCGAGAACTACCCCGCCAATCTGAAAGTGCAGGCAGCCTACCACCTGATTGCGCGGGATGTGGGCTGCACGCCGGCCCAGCTCGCGCTGGCCTGGTTGCTGCACAGGGCGCCGCACATCATCCCGATTCCCGGCACCACCAGTGTGGAACATCTGCGCGAAGACCTGGGGGCGCTCGATGTACAGCTGAGCCCCGCGGTGATGGCGCGCCTGGACGCCACCGTCAACACCGGCACGATCGTGGGGCAACGCTACAACGCGCAGGCCAGCGCCGAGGTGGATACCGAGCCGCTATAAGTTGTTCTTGGCGGAGATAATGGCGGGTGCAGCACGCGCCACCAACCAAGTCACCGTACCGGAGAGCCAAAGCGCATGAAACAAGCATTGCAAAGAGCCGTCGACCGCCTCCCGGAGGTCCTGGTCCAGTACGCGCCGACCATGATGCGGCGCGTGATCGCGTCCATGCGCGAGCAGATGGCAACGGGCGGGCAGACTGAAAACGCCTCCTATTGCGCCTTGTTGCTCAAGGTGGGCGAGGCCGACCTGGTGCGGGAATTCGATGCCGCGTTGCGCGAGGCGATCGAGTCGGGCCGTTCGCCAGCCGGCGAACAGGAAGCGCCCGTGGCCGTGCCTTCGCTGTTGCTGGAACTTGTGGACGAGACGCAGACCGTGTCTGCCAGTGATTTCGCCGCGTCGACAGCGCTGTTTTCCACGCTGAGCGCCAGGGCCCGCAGCCTGGGTGTCGAGGGCCTCAGGAAATACAACAAGGACCTGTTCCTGGCCGCGTTGATGCAGGCCTTCGCCAAGGCGCGCATCGAACCCAAGGCGATGTCGGAACTCACGCCGCCCGCCCGCCGGGCGCTGGACGGCGAGTTGCTCAAGATCTACGGCAAGGTGGACGCCGTAGGACGCGAGCCCACGCCGCCGCCGATGGCGGCGTCGCGCGGCTGAGAACTCGCCCCACCCGGTGCCGGCCCCAGTTGTTCTTGCTACAAATACCCGCGGCCGCTGGTGCTGCTACGGCGCATGGGCTATTTCTGCTGCCAGACGTCGCCTGAACGCAGACCCGCCGGCGCGGCAAGGCGCGTTCGCGCAGCGGTGTCGCCAGACAAGGTGGCGCGCCACCAGTCGGTGGTGATCGACGCCACCAGCGCATGGTGTGCCGGCTGCAGGTCGCGCGTGATCTGCTCACGCGGCACGATCTCCACCGCGCGCCCGGTCTGTCCGCCGAAGGTCATGTGGTCGGCGTCTTGCAGCACCAGTCGCCCCTTGTCGCCTTTGGGAAGCGCGGCAAATACGTCGGCGCGCCGAGCGGGCGTCGCGCCGGTGCCCAGGACATCCTGGTCACGTGTACCGGTGATGCACAGCAGCGGCCGGGTCATGCGCTCGAACGCGCGTTGCGCGTCGCCTGCCACGGGCAGGGTGGGCGAGAACGCGATGAACGACGCCAGCCGTGATTCGGTCACGCCGTCGAAACCTGGATAACGCTGGCCGGCCATGGCCAGGGTGGTGTGGGCGCCGAAGGAGTGGCCACTCATGCCGATCTGTGCTGGCCGCACCGTGGCCCAGAGCCCCAGCCCCGCCGCATGCCGGCGCTGCACTTCGTCCAGCACGAACCCCACGTCGCGCAGGCGCGCCACCAGCTGTTCGGCGCTGGCGGACGCACGCAGGCCGCTCTTGTCGGCAAAAGAGGATGCGGTGGCGCGCACTGCCGCCAGGTCGCTGCCGGCGTGCTGCAGGTGCAGCACCACGAAGCCGGCGTCGGCCCAGGCCGCGCCCCACACGTCGCCACCCTCGCGTGTGCCGCCCAGCCCATGCGAGAACAGCACCACCGGCCGCGGACCGGCAAAACGCGATGCATCGGGCCAGCGCAGCTTGACTGGCAGCGCGCGTTGGCGCGCGGCGTCGATCCAGGTTTCGTCCACGACGGCCAAGTCTGAGCCCGGTGCTTCGGCGCCCAGTGGCAGGGGCAGGGCCATCGCCAGCAGGGTGGTGGTGCAGCTTCGTCGGCTCAGCATCGTGCGCCGGATTATCCGCCGCGAGCCGGCCCTGTGTTGGCGTGGCTGGCCGGGCACACCATGATGCTGGCGTGGTTGTCGCAGCCGCCGGTGGGGCTGGAGGCGCTGGCGGCGTTGACGGGCTGACCGTCACAAGGAACAGCGTCAAGAAGTAGCGTCAAAAAGGGGCGTCAAAAGGTAGTGGCAAAAAGTAGTCGCCAACGGCC
>JANLQZ010000058.1:0-5762 GCA_031368125.1 Betaproteobacteria bacterium | reverse complement strand
ATATCCCAGAACTCGGCGTTCTTGGCATGGTCGATGAAGAAGTCCCCCAGCACCGCCACGCCACGCGGCGTGGCGGCCAGGCGGCGCTGGTGCCAGTCGGCATTTGAATTCCGGGCTTCGGGTTTGAGAATCGCGTTCATGGTGGGTCCTCCAGGAAAACAGGTTGTGACGCAATCGGTCTACATTGATCGCCTGCATAAGGCAACGGGCCGCCGGCGGCGACCGGACACCGGCCAGTTATTGCTGCGGCGCTTTTTCAGGGCGGACCGGCATCAGCCGGCCTGCGGCATGAACCATCAGAACGACACAACCACCGCCGTGCCAAGCAGTACATTGCTGCGTTTGAAGGCACCGGTCTTTGGGTCCAGGAAGTTGTAGCCGGTCGAACGGTCGACGCGGACCTCCGTTTTCCAGGCCGCGTTCGCATTGATGCTGTAGTTGAAACCGGCTGACAGCGCGTACCGGTTTGCGCCGCGGTTCGGGTCGATGACAGTTCCGGTGCTGTCGAGCTCCGGACCGAAGCCGGACAGGTTGTCGCCGGTGGTCGCCGCGTAGATGCCGCCGCCGTTCTTCCGGTTGGAGATGTAGTCAAAGCGGGTCAGCAACTGCAGTGTGGGGGTGATCTTGTAGCCCGCCAGCGCCGACATGCCCCACCACCGGGCATCTCCCAGATTGGCGGCCGCACCGCGCTCCCGGCCATAGTTCAGCTGCCCGTTCAAGCTCCAGTCGCCACGCGTGAAGCCGGCGTCGACCTCCATCAGGTCGAATTGCCTGGTGGTGCGCGCATGCGCTCCGGCAAACCCGACGTAGGTGTATTCGCTGACCGTGTAGTCGGCGCGATAGACGATGCCTGGCGACTTGCTGGAACGTTGTCCGTCGATATTGCCGAACAGCCATTTGGCGGTCCACTTGCCCAGCACATACGACATGCCGACTCCCTCGTACGAGGTCGGGCTGGCGTAGCTCCACAGCAGGTTGTGCGTCATCAACGGGTTCTGGTGCGCAAAGAAATACTCATACCCCTGGTAGTCCGGAACAAGCCCCGCGTTCAACTTGGTTCCGCTGTCACCTATTGGTATCGAGACCGTTGCCTCATGGACCAGGCCGGCGTTGCCCGCGCCAGGCGTCAGCCGAAGCATCCAGCCCACGCCGTCGTCCACCTCCTTGCCGATCTCGAACATCCCGGTGGCGCCGTTCCCGTTCCCAGCCGTGAATCGCTGTGTTTCGCGCAGCCCGGTGACAGTCCCGTCGTCGGTCTGCAGGCGGTCGTGGATGTACGAGGCCTCGATCACGCCCTTGAACTTCAGGCCCTTGAAGCCGGAGGCGATGCTGTTGTCCTCGGCCAGGTCGACCTTCTGCACCAGGCGGTTGAACTCCTGCGGGTTGACACCGCCGGCCTGCTGGCTGACGGCCTCGACCTTCGCCGTCAGGGCTTCGAGCTGCGCCTTCAGTATCTGGATCTGCTGGAGCAGTTCGGCATTTGTCTGCGCGTGGGCGCCGATACATGGCAATGCCGCCGCGACGGCCAGCACCAGAGCCTTGTTGTTGAATTGCATGGTTTCTCCTGATTGATACGGATTGAACTAACTGGTCATACGAAACGCGGCGGCCATCTCCTGCGCCCGGCGTTTTTCCATGCGCGCCATCCACACGCTGGCGGCGACCACACCGACGCTGACGAACAGCACCGTGAGGGTCGCAACGGCATTGACAGTGGGGTTCAGGCCCAGGCGCGCGCGGCTGAAGATCGTGATCGGCAACGTGGTGGAGCCCGGCCCGGAAAGAAACGCCGACAGCACCACATCGTCGAGCGACAGGGTGAAGGTCAACAGCCAGGCCGCCAGCAGGGCCTGTGAGATCAGGGGCAGCGTGATGAGGAAAAACACCTGCCAGGGCTTGGCGCCGAGATCGAGCCCCGCCTCTTCCAGCTGCGGGTTCATCTCCTGCAGGCGCGACGCCACGACCACGGTGGCATAGGCCATTCCGAGCAGGGTGTGGCCAAGCCAGATCGTCAGCATGCCGCGGTCGGGGAATCCGGTGGCCCGTTGTACCGACACCAGCATCAACAGCAGCGAGAGGCCGATGATCACCTCGGGCATCACCAGCGGCGAATTCACCATGCCGGTGAGCAGCGTGCGCCCGGGAAAACGCTTGAACCGGGTGATCGCCACCGCGGCAAAGGTGCCCAGCAGCACCGACGCCGTGGCGGTCATGAGCGCGATCTTGAGCGACAACACGAAGCCTTCGATGATGGGCACATCGTTGACCAGTTCGCCGTACCACTTGAACGAAAAACCGGTCCAGGTGGTTACCAGCGGGCTCTCGTTGAAGCTCAGCACGATCAAGGTCACGATCGGCAGGTACAGGAATGCAAAACCGGCCACCAGCCAGATCCTGGACGTGATCTGCCCCGCACGGTTGATCATCTGCGCGCTCCCGATGCGCTTTCGGCCTGGTACTTGTTGAACAGCGCAAGCGGCACGATGATCAGCAGCACCATCACCACCGCCACGCTCGACGCCATCGGCCAGTCGTTGTTCGAGAAGAACTCGTCCCACAACACCCGGCCGATCATCAGGGTCTGGGGGCCGCCCAGCAGTTCGGGAATCACGAATTCGCCCACACAGGGGATGAAGACCAGCAGCGCGCCGGCGATGATGCCGCCCTGGGACAGCGGCACGGTGATGCGCCAGAACGCCTGCCAGGGCGAGGCGCCCAGGTCCTGCGCGGCCTCGAGCAGGCGCAGGTCGAGCTTGACCAGGTTTGCGTACAGCGGCAGCACCATGAACGGCAGGTAGGTGTAGACCATGCCCAGCGTCAGCGAAAACGGCGTGTTCATCATCTTGATGGGCTCGGCCATCAGGCCCAGTGCGATCGCGATGTTGTTGAACACACCGTTGTCGGCCAGCAGCATCTTCCATGCGTAGACGCGCAGCAGGAACGAGGTCCAGAACGGCAGCATCAGCAGCATCAGCAGGCCCGGGCGGATGTCCGGGCGGCTGCGCGCCAGGAAATACGCGAACGGATAACCGATCGCAAGGCAGATCACGGTGGTCAGCGCGGCGAACCAGATCGACGACAGGTAGGCGCGCAGGTACAGATCGTCCTCGAGGAAGATCGTGAGGTAGTTGGTGAACTTGAGCTTCACCTGCAGCAGGCCGTCCTGCCAGGTCAGCAAGTCGCCAAAACGCACACCGTCCATCTCCGACACGCTGATCTTGAATACCACCAGGAACGGCAACGCGAAGATCATCAGCAGGAACACCATCGGCACGCCGATGACGAAGCGCCGGCCCATGTGCGCCATCAGGGCTTCGAGCACGCGCTGCGCTGCGGATTGGCTGGCGCCGGGGATGGAAGATGCGTTGGCCATGGTCGCAGGCGCCTACTGAAGCAGCACCACCAGGTAGCTGCCCCACCACCACACGTACACCGCGTCGCCGACCGCCAGCCGGACTTCGTCGTGGCGGGCATCGTTGGCCTTGGTCACCTTGACCACCGTGCCGCTGCCAAGCGCCACGTGGTAGATGGTCTGGCTGCCCAGATAGGCCAGGTCACGGATCGTGCCGCGCGCGCAGTTGAATCCAACTTCGGCCGGGTTGTCGTAGTCGGCGGCCACCGGCGGCTGTTCCTGGATGCCGATCTTCTCGGGCCGCACCGCGACATGCACCTCCATGTCGGGCGTCCCGGTGATGCCATGGCTCACATAGTGGCGGCATTCGGGCGTGTCGACGATCACATGGTCAGCCTCGTCGACCGTGACCCGGCCCCTGAACAGGTTCACGCCGCCAATGAAGTCGGCCACGAAGGTGCAGTTGGGCGTCTCGTAGATGTCGCCGGGCCGCCCCACCTGGAGGATCTTGCCTTCGCTCATGATGCCGATGCGCGTGGCCATCGTCATCGCCTCTTCCTGGTCATGGGTGACCATCACGCAGGTCACGCCGACCTGGTGGATGATGTCCACCACTTCGAGTTGGGTCTGCTCGCGGAGCTTCTTGTCCAATGCGCCCAGGGGCTCGTCGAGCAACAGCAGTTTCGGCCGCTTGACCAGGCTGCGCGCCAGCGCCACGCGCTGCTGCTGGCCGCCCGACAACTGGTGCGGCTTGCGCTTCGCGTAGGGCTTGAGCTGCACCATGGCGAGCATCTTCTCGACCCTGGCGGCAATCTCGTCCCTGGGCAAGCCGTCGCGCCGCAAGCCGAAGGCGACGTTGTCCCACACACTGAGGTGTGGAAACAGCGCGTAACTCTGGAACATCATGTTGACCGGCCGCTCGTTCGGCGGCAGCCGCACCAGGTCCTGCCCCTCGAGCAGAATCTCGCCCGAGGTCGGCTCCTCGAAACCGCCCAGCATGCGCAGCAGGGTTGATTTGCCGCAGCCCGAGGAGCCCAGCAGCGCGAAGATCTCGCCCTGATTGATTTCCAGCGTCACTCCGTCCACCGCCACCGCATCGCCAAACTGTTTGACGACCGAATCGATGCGCAGGAACGGCACGGCCGGCGCACCTGCCGCGGTGCTCGCCGGGGAGGGGGTCACCAACGCCACGACTCAACGTCCGGTCTTGAATGCGGTGTAGACCCGGGTCTGCAACCGCCGCGTGTCATTCGTCATCGGCTTGGGTGGCACCATCGTGGCCAATTGCGCCGGGGTCGGAAATATCGCGGGGTTGTTCGCGACTTCAGGCACCACGAACTTGCGCGCTTCCTTGTTGGGGTTGGCGTACAACACCTGGTTCGACAACGACGCGTGCACCTCCGGCCGCAGGATGTAGTTGATGAACAAGTGGGCGTTGCCGGGTCGAGGCGCATCGGCCGGTATGGCCATCGTGTCGAAGAACAGCAGGCCGCCCTTCTTGGGGATCAGGACCTCGATCTTCTGCCCCGACTTGGTGTCGATGGCGCGCTGGCGGGCGATCGAGATGTCGCCGGACCAGCCGAGCGCGACACAGATCGAGCCGTTGACCATGTCGTTGATGTATCCGGACGAACTGAACAGCGTGATGAACGGCCGGATCGACCGGAGCAGGGCCGCCGCCTCGTTGTAATCGGCCGAGCTGTTGCTGAACGGGTCCTTGCCGAGGTACTGCAGCGCGGGCGGCAGGATCTCGGAGCCGGCGTCGAGCATGCTGACGCCACAGGACTTCAGCTTGCCCACGTACTTGGGGTTGAAGACCAGTTCCCACACGTTGTCGGGCAGGGGTTCGGCCCCGAGTGCAACCTTGACCTTGTCCACGTTGATTCCGATCGTGGTGTAGCCCCACAACCACGTCACGAGGTGCTCGTTGCCGGGGTCGAGCTTGGCGATCTGGCTCTGGATGTCGGGGTCCATGTTCTTCAGGTTCGGCAGCTTCGACTTGTCGAGCTTGGCCAGCAAGCCGCCCGACATCTGGATCGCGGCCCAGTGCGAGGACGGCACCACGATGTCGTAACCGGTCTTGCCGGCGACCAGCTTGGCGTGCAGGATCTCGTTGCTGTCGAAATTGTCGTAACGCACCTTGATTCCGGTTTCCTTCTCAAAATTCTTGATCACATCCGGGCCGATGTAGTCAGACCAGTTGTAGATGTTGAGAACCTTTTCCTCCTGCTGGGCGCTGGCGATGCCGCCGGCCCCCATCAACAGGCCGGCGGCGCACACGGCCGCGAACAACCTGCCAACACCCCAACGATTGAAAACAACGCGCATGTGTTACTCCTATATTCGGTCGATACCCAAGATACACCCGCCTCATGGCATTGCAAGAGCATGCGATCGGTCGTCAACAGCA
>JANLQZ010000044.1:0-1652 GCA_031368125.1 Betaproteobacteria bacterium | reverse complement strand
CGAGGCGGCGGCCGCCGCACGTGTGAGCGCGACCCAGGCCTTTCGCCAATGCGCGGCAGAGAACATCCAGATCCATGGCGGCATGGGTTTCACCTGGGAGATGGACTGCCACCTCTACTACCGGCGCGCCCACCTGCTGGGCGTGAGTCTGGGGGGGCTCGGACAATGGCAGGACCGTTTGATCGAACAACTGCGGGACCGTAGCGCCCCCCTGGAGGGCATCGCACATGGACTTTGACGACTCTGCGAACGAAGCGTTGTTTCGTGCCCAGGCGCGCAACTGGATCGCTGTTCATGCACCGGCGGCATTGCACGACGCACTGGTGGCGAGTGCGGCGCGGACCACCTCCAGCGTGCACCTGCCACACCTGCCCGGGCTGGATGCGGTGGCCGAGAGCAAGGCCTGGCAGGGCCGCAAGGCCGCCCACGGGTGGGCCTGCATCCATTGGCCGGCGGACTATGGCGGACGCGGCGCATCGCCGATCGAACGCGTGGTCTGGCAGCAGCAGGAGGGAGCCTACGCGCAGCTGTCGCACCTCTTCGTCGTCGGCCACGGCATGGCCGGGCCGACCCTGATCACCCATGGGACCGAGGCGCAGAAGCAGCGCTGGCTGCCGCCCATCGTCACCGGTGACGCGGTCTGGTGCCAGCTGTTCTCGGAGCCCTCGGGCGGGTCCGACCTGGCCGGTCTGCGCACGCGGGCGCAGCGCCAGGGTGAGGACTGGGTGATCGACGGCCAGAAGATCTGGACCACCCATGCGCACCTGGCCGATCTTGGCTTGCTGCTGGCACGCACCGACCCGTCGGTGGCCAAGCACGAAGGACTGACCATGTTCGCGATCGACATGCGCTCGCCCGGCGTCGAGGTGCGGCGCATCCGTTCGATGACCGGCGAGCGCCACTTCAGCGAGGTCTTCTTCAGCGGCGCCCGGGTGCCGGATGCGCAGCGTATCGGCACCATCGGTGGCGGCTGGAAGGTGGCGCTGACGACCTTGATGCACGAGCGCCTGCACCTCGCCGCGGCGATTCCCACCGGCGTGCCCGAGCTGTTCGATCTGTGCTGCGAGCTGCAGACCCCCGATGGCAGGCCGATCGACGACCCGGCGGTGCGCACGCGCCTGGCGATCTGGGTCGCGCGCTCGCGCGGCCTGCAGTGGACCATGGCGAGAACACTCTCTGCGCTGTCTGGCGGCAAACCACCCGGCCCGGAGAATTCGATCGGAAAACTGGTGGCTGGCGAGCTGGCACAGGAGGTGTGCGCGTTTGCGCTCGACCTGCTGGGGCCAGCCGGTGCGGTGATCGAGGACGGCGGCGCCGCGCGCTCGTTCCAGAAGATGCTGCTGAGCGCGCCTGCCATCCGCGTGGGCGGCGGCACGGCCGAGATCCAGCGCAATATCTTGGCCGAGCAGGTGCTGGGCCTGCCGGCCGACCTGCGTGCCGACAAGGGCCTGCCGTTCAATCGCATCCCCACCGGACGAAACTGAAAGCGACATGCCGATGCCAACCATCACCTACGACTTTCTGATGGCGCAGAGCGCCAGCGACGTCGCCCATGCCTACACAGAACGCGACAGCATGCTCTATGGCATGGCGGTGGGCATGGGGCGCGACCCCTTCGACACGCGCGAGCTGGACTTCGTCTACGAGCGCCG
>JANLQZ010000756.1:0-3846 GCA_031368125.1 Betaproteobacteria bacterium | reverse complement strand
TCGGTCAGAAAGCGGCCCATCTGCTCGTCGCCGACGCGCGACACCATCGCCGAGCGCAGCCCCAGGCGGGCCACACCGAAGGCGATATTGGCCGAACTGCCGCCCAGGTATTTGGCGAAGCTCGATACGTCTTCCAGCCGGGCGCCGACCTGCTGCGCATACAGGTCGACCGCCAGTCGGCCCAGGCAGGCGAGGTCGTGGCGGCGGCCCGGTGGGATGTTCAGGAAGGTCATGGCGGCGGTGTCGGTTGTTCATGTTGCAGGCACAGCGGGTACTCGGCCAGGCACTCCCATTCGGAAATCGGCAAGGTGCTGGCGGAACGGCAGACGGCCAGGCGGTCGAACACGATCTCCCGCGCCACGAATTCGCCCGCCAGCAGGTCGCACAAGCGGGGGTTGTCCGGGTGCGCATCCCCGTACGCCAGGCTCAGGTGCGGGAACGGCGACAGGCCCTTGGCGGTGCCGGTCACGGCCCGCACTGCACCCTGCAGTTCGTCGAACGCCGACTGTACGCCGAAGCGAAGGTAGAGGCAGCGGAAGAAATGCGCGCCGCATTCCACCCGGTCGACCTGCCAGCGTTGCACCGGCATCGTTGTGGCCAGCCGTGCGAGCGGCGCCGCCAGTCGGTCCCATGGCAGGGCGATGTCGCCCTGGAGCGTCACGTGGGGTGCAAAACCGGCGCCACCCAGCAGCGCCGACAGCCGTGCGATGGTCTCGAGCAATACCGGTTCATGGTTGGCGTCGGGCAGCAGCCAGACGGAGGTTTCGGGGTAGCCGCGGGGCATGGCGTGCCTATTTTCCTACGCTGGCGAGCACGCCGGCCCGGCCAGCACGATGCCCGGTTGCGCATGCGCGGGCGCGCCACGATCCGGCAGGCATCCCGGACCATGACCGCCACTCGTGACTGCATCGTGACAGAGGGGAATAAATATGCACTGGGAAAAACACTTAGAATATTTTTTCTATTTTCTATGACCCCCACACGCCCCATTGCACCGTGACCGCCCCGCGCCCGCCGCCTTCCGATGCTGCCCCGGCGCCTTCCAATCCCGCTGCGGTGCAGCTGTTGGCGGCGATCACCGGGGAATTCGAATCCTTGAGCCGGCAGCTCAAGCTGATCGCGCGTTACATCGAGCAGCACCGCGACCATATCGGCCTCGACCGCATCCAGGACGTGGCCGATGGCTGTGGTGTGCAACCCTCCGCGGTGATCCGGTTTGCAAAGCGTTTCGGATTCTCGGGCTACACCGAAATGCAGAAGATCTTTCGCGACGGCATCACCCGGCAGCTGGCTCCCGGGCGCAGCTACCAGGCGCGCATCCGCAGTGCCATCGATGCAGCACAGGGACGGCTCAGCGGTGCCGACATCGCGGACGAATTCATCGGGGGCAGTATTGCCGGCATGCAGGAACTCAAGCGGGACCTGCACAGTTCGGTGTTCGACGATGCCGTGTCGCTGCTGGCCGGCGCGCCGACGGTATGGGTGGTCGGCTCGCGCCGTTCTTTTGCGGTCGCGGCCTACCTGACCTACGCGCTGCAGCACACCGACAAACGCGTTGAACTGCTGTCAGGCCTCGGCGGCATGCACGAAGGCCAGTTGCGCGGGATGCGCGCGGGCGATGTGATGCTGGTGGTCAGTTTCGCGCCTTATGCGGAGGAGTCACTGCAGTGTGCGCGCGCCGCGGCAGCGCGCGACGCGCGCCTGATTGCGATCACCGACAGCCAGATGAGCCCGCTGGCCGCGCTGGCCGCGGCCACGCTGGTGGTGCATGAAAGCAGCACGTTCGGATTTCGTTCACTGACCAACACGATGTGCCTGGCGCAAAGTCTGTTCATCGCGCTGGCCTACCGCACCGAGTTGCCTTATGCACCGGTGGACGCCGCCACGGCTCCCGACAGGTAATCCATGCTCAGGCGCAGCCGCTGCTCGATATCGGCGGCATGCGAGATGTCCGGCGCAAAGGGCTCGAACGAGGCGTAGCCGCGGTAACCAGCCGCCAGCAGCGTGCGCAACTGGGCGATGTTGCCCAGGCGATCGGCCGGGCCGACCAGCACGCGGTGGCCGTCGCGCATCTGCGACGTACTAGGCGCCGCGTCCTCCACGCCCGAAATATGCACCAGCCCGGTGAACTCCGGAAAAAACACGGCTTCCCCAGCCAGATGGTGGTGGAAGGTGTCGTGCACCAGCGCAAAAATAGCGGCGCCGTCGACTTCCTGGATCGCCTGCGCGGCTTGCGACTTGCGCCGCACCGCACATTCCTCGAATCCCAGGGGTTCGATCAGCCCGGTCAGCCCGCTGCTGGCCAGCAGGGGCTGCAGCTGCCGCAACGCGTGCACCAGGTCGTCGTGGCGCTGCTGCGCGCCGCGACCGTCCTGGCGGCTATTGGTCGGGCATAAGACCAAGGACTGCGCGCCACAGTCGACCGCATAACGCACCAGTGCGCTGGCTTCGGTGGCCCGCGTGGCGTCGTAGTGGTCGAAACGCTGCAGCGCGTTGATCGAACGCACTGCCAATCCATGCGCCGAGGCCGTGGCCGCAATGGCGCGCGCCGGGGTTCCGTCGGCGCTCTCGACGCCGTCGAGATCGTTGCGGATTTCTATGGCTTTGACTCCCAGGCGTTGCGCCATCGCCGCAAAGGCCGCGAACGACAGGCCCGCCGCACTGATGCGGTTGATCGCGAACTGGATTTGCTGGGTCATCTTTCCGCTGCCGGTTGAAGAGAATTCAAGATTCGAAACACAATTTCTATTATTGAAAATTATAGAATTTGCTTTCCATATTCTGTCGAAGCCAGTATAGTGGAGGGCCCCTGGATTGGCTCGCAGCACTGTCGCCGCTGCGGTTGGCAGGGCGCGCAGGCGCGGCCCGTCGTACCGGGACTCGCCGTCCGCATTGGAGAATTCATGAAAAACGTTGCAATTTTCGGGGCCGGCCGGATTGGCCGCATCCATGCGTCCAATCTGTGCGCTCTGGCGGGTGTCCGGCTCAAATATGTTTGTGATCCGGTCGCGGCTGCGGCGTCGGAACTGGCGCATAAACACGGCGCTGATGTGGCGGACATCGAGGCCGTGTTCGCCGACCCGACAGTTGAAGTGGTGGCAATTGCCTCGTCCACCAACACCCACAGTGATCTGATCGGCCGCGCGGCTGCCGCCGGCAAGCATATTTTTTGCGAGAAACCGGTCGACTTGTCGGTGCCGCGCGCACGCGCCTGTGCCGAGGCCGTGAAGGCGGCCGGCGTGGCCTGCATGATCGGTTTCCAGCGCCGTTTCGATCCGACCTTCAACGAGGCGCGCACCCGCATCGACCGCGGCGAGATCGGTAACCCCGAGATGCTGGTGGTCACCAGCCGCGACCCGGGCGCACCACCGGCCGAATACATCCGGGGCTCCGGCGGCATTTTCCGGGACATGCTGATCCATGACTTCGACGTGTTCCGATGGATTCTGTGCGCCGATGGCGACGAGGCGCAATGGCTCAGCGCCACCGGGTCGGTGCTGACCGACCCCGCCATCGCCGAGCTGGGAGACATGGACAGCACCGCGGTCACGATCCGCACCCGCAAAGGCCGGTTGTGCCAGATCAACACCACGCGACGCGCCGCTTATGGTTACGACCAGCGTTTCGAAGTGCTCGGGTCGACCGGCATGCTGCAATGCGGCAACCATCGCCCCAGCGAGGTGCGCCAGTGGGACGCCTCGGGTATACACGCCGACAAGCCGGAGAACTTCTTCCTGCAGCGCTACAGCGCCGCGTACCGCCTGGAAATCGCCCATTTCTTTGAATGCCTGCAGTCGGGGGCCGCTTTCAGGACCACGGTCGCCGACGGAGTCGCGGCGCAGGAAC
>JANLQZ010000025.1:0-4120 GCA_031368125.1 Betaproteobacteria bacterium | reverse complement strand
CTGGCGGTCGGCCATGGGTGGGTAGCCTTTGATTTTATCGTTCGATCGCGCGGCGCCCGGCACCGATGAGAACTTGTACCTCGAGCATGGCGGCCACCTGCGCTACCATCTTGCTCTGCCCAGTACGCACTGGAGCGGCAGACCCCCTATGAGCCAATTCCGGATTTCCGCAGTCGCCTTGCATCGGTCCCGCCAGATAGTGGCGGCAGTTTCGCTTTTGGGAGCGTTGGTCTGCTCCCATGCGGCCGATCCGAAGGCGGCGAGGTTCTATGAAGATGCGCTGGCGCGCTACGAAAAGAAGGACCTGGACGGCGCCATCATCCAACTCAAGAACGCACTGCAGATCGATCCGAACATGCTGCCGGTGCAGGTGCTGCTGGGCAAGGCGTTGCTGCAGGACGGCCAGGTCGCCGCTGCCGAAGTCGCGTTGCTGGAAGCGCTGCGACTGGGCGTGAACCGGTCCGAGGTCGTCGTCCCGCTGGGTCAGTCCTACCTGGCCCAGGGCAAGCAGCAGTTGATCATGCAGCAGCCGCAATTCGTGCTGGGGGGCCTGCCACCTGCGGTGCAGATACAGCTGTTGTTGCTTCGTGCCGCCGCCGCGGCCGATATCGGTGACTCGCGCACAGCGATGAGGGAAATCGATGAAGCACGCGCCATCGACCCGAAGGTGCCCGAGGTATGGCAGGCTGAGGTGCCAATACGCCTGCGTGCGCGGCAGTTCAAGGAGGCCGAGGTCGCGGCCGAACGCAGTATGGCGCTTGCGCCCAAGTCAGAGGAAGCCTGGTACCAGAAGGGCGCCGTGCTGCACGCCAAGGGCGACCTCAAGTCGGCCCTTGAGGTTTACGACCGCGCGCTGGCGATAAATGCACTCCATGTGCCGACGCTGGTTTCGCGCGCGGCATTGGCCGTTGACATGGGACGAGCCAGTGATGCGGCGAAAGACCTCGACGCGTTGAAGGATCTTGCGCCTGACGATCCGCGCGCTGCCTACCTGCGGGCATTGCTGGCCGAGCGCAACAAGGACTTCGCAGCCGCCAATGCCGCATTGAAGGATGTCACGGACCTGATCGATCCGGTGCCGCTGGACTACGTGCGTTACCGTCCGCAACTCCTGATGCTCAATGGCATGTCCCACTTCGCGCTGGGTCGCAATGAGAAGGCCAAGAAGTATCTCGAAATGTTCCAGAAAAGCCAGGGCAACACTGCGGCATCCAAGCTGTTGGCGCAGGTTCTGCTCGCCGAGCCTAATGTTCCGCGCGCCATCGAGGTACTTGAGGGTTACCTGAGGGCACAACCCGGTGATGCTCAGGCCTTGACGATGTTGTCCTCCGCCTATGTTTCGCAGGGACGCCACAACAAGGCCACCTCGCTGATGCAAGACGCCCTGAAGGCGCAGGACCGGCCGGAGATGCGCACGGCGCTGGGAATCAGCCTGATCCGGGGCGGCCAAACCATGGACGGAGTGGGTGAACTCGAGGCGGTGTTCCGAAAGACGCCGGGCCAGAAACAGGCCGGCTTGACCCTGATCAGCATGTACTTGCGCTCCGGCCAGGCCGCGAAGGCTGTCAGCATCGCCGAGAACCTCGTCAAGCAGTTCCCACAAAACGCCGAGTTCTTCAACTTGCTCGGTACCGCGCGCGGGCAGACAGGCAACGGTCCCGCCGCCAGGGCGGCCTTTGAGCAGGCGCTCAAGCTCGACGGCAATTTGTTGGCGGCCAAGTTGAACCTGGCGCGCATCGAGATCGCCACCAGGGCCTATGACGCTGCTACGGCACGACTGAATGCAATTCTGAAGCTAGATGAAAAGAACGCCGAGGCGATGCATGAAATGTCCGTCATCGCCACCCGGCTCGGCAGGCCCGTGGATGCGCAACGCTGGCTTGAGAAAGCCAATGATTTGTCGGGCCCGAAGGAACTGCGCTGGGGATTGGCGCTGATCGACGCCTTCTTGCGTACCGGTCAGGCGAACCTGGCGTTGCGGACCGCCAAGCAACTGTCGGCCAAGGCGCCGGAGGACGTGCTGGTGCTGCTTGCCTACAGCCGGGCGCAATTGGCGAGCAAGGACATTGCCGGCGCAAAAAGCACGCTGGCTGGCGTGACCCGGTTTGCGAACTACAACCCGGCGCAGCAGGTGGAGATCGCGCTGCTGCAACTGGCGGCCAACAACCCGGAGGGTGCCGCCTATAGCCTGGACAAGGCGCTATCGGGGCAACCAGACTTTCTGCCGGCGATGGCGTTGATGACGGACGTCGAATTGCGCAAGAACGATCCCGCAAAAGCGGAAAAGCGTGCGCGCGACATTGTTGCCATGTACCCCCGGCGCGCCATCGGTCACAGCCTGCTCGGTGACGTGGCGCAGTCGCGCGGGCAATCCGCCGTCGCCATTGACCACTACCGGCGCGCCCACCAGACCGAAGCCTCCACCGACACGCTTTTGCGCCTGTTTCGCGCGTTGTCCGTCCAGGACGGCGGGAGGCCTGCCATCCAACTGGCCGAGCAGTGGATCAAGGGACACCCACGGGATATTGCCGTGCGAAAAGCAGTCGCAGATGCGTATGCGCGTTCAGGAAACTACACGCTGGCGCGTGCCGGTTATGAAGAGGTCGCCAAACTCGCGCCCGAGGATTCGAGCGTGCTCAACAACCTCGCGAATGTACTGCTGCGCACCAAAGACCCCTCCGCAGCCAAAGTTGCCGAGCAGGCGCTGGCGAAGAACCCGGCGAATGTCAATGCGATCGATACCCTCGGCTGGATCCTGTTCAAGAGCGGGCAAACCGACCGTGCGCTGACTATGCTGCGCGATGCACGCCTGCGCGAACCCGCCAACCCGGAAATCCGTTACCACCTGGCGGCAGCTCTGGCCCAGAACGGGCGCAAGGCCGAGGCACGCGACGAATTGGAGGCAGCGCTCAAGGCTGGCAATGCTTTCGAATCTCTGGCTGAGGCGCAGGCGCTGCTGCTGGCATTGAAATGAGGCGCGGCGTGATCTTTGGACGCAAACAAGTGTCGAATTAGCTTACAGCGGTTTAAGTGGGTTCGAGGTTATGCATACCAAGTGATTGAAAAACAAACAGAAAACTGATTTGGCACGATTCTCGCTTGTTTTTTTCACCGCACGCATGCGATCGGGGTTCCCGTTAGTTCTTGTGGGCGGCCAGGGAAAATTCTGACCATGAAAACAATCTGTTTGACCGATACCACCCAGAATAGGCCGAGAACTGCTGGCGCCGGACGCCACACGATGCTGGCTGCGCTGCGCAAGTTTGTCACGCTGGCCATGGCAGCTGCATCGTTGGCGATGTTCGCTCCTTCGGCCATGGCCGTGGCGACCTGGGATTTTGGCGCCGGTTGCACGCAGAACGGTACGACGATTGGTAACAGCTTTGATGCCTGCGCTGCCTCCGCCGGCGCGGACGCAGCAACTGGCGCTGTGACAGTCACCACCGCCCAAGCATTCTCGACCACCGGGGGCGGCGAGAAATTTGCAGCCGGCACGGTTACCCGGACTACGGACGGATTCGGTGTCTTAAAAGCATCGGGCGGTGATTCCCTAGCGATGGACAACAAAGACGATACGGACACCATCCTTTTGACTTTCAGTTCCAACGTGGTGCTGAGTCAATTGACGCTGAATGCGATTGTTGGTGATTCTGACATCAGCGTGCTTCGTTATACGGGAACCGGCACACCCACAGCGAGCCTTATTGCAAATAGCCCTTCAACATTGGTCGCAGGGGGCTGGGCATCGGTGGGCAACTTCTTGGGTGATGCGTCAGCGCCTAGCCGCACGATCGACATCACCGGTGGGGCCAGCTCGAGTTGGTGGCTGATCAGCGCGTACAACAAAAACTACATCGGTGGAACCGACCAAAAACCGGTCGACGAAATACGGCTGTTCTCGGCTGCCGGCACCAAGGCCCCCACCGGCGGCGGCGGCAACCAGACTCCCGAACCCGGCTCACTGGCCTTGGTGGGTGTGGCGCTGGCTGGCATGCTGGCGGTACGCCGCCGCGTGCGACAGGACGCCTGAGCATTTGTATTTGCTGTCCCGCCCAGGCAGCGCTGCACCAAAGGCACCACAGATGGTGCCTTTTTTTGTTGGCCTTGTGGCAGGCCGAAT
>JANLQZ010000010.1:0-1830 GCA_031368125.1 Betaproteobacteria bacterium | reverse complement strand
CAGCAGCGCACCCGTGGTGTAAGCACCCATGGCGAAGAACCCCGCATGACCGAACGATGCCAGGCCCGCGTAGCCGAAAAGAATATTCCACGACATCGCAAACAGGGCCTGGATCAGCACCAGTCCGATGATGAACTCGAGTCCTGGGTTGGCCCACAGCGGGACGGTGGCCACCACGACAAACGAGAAAGCGCCGATCACCTGCGGGATCCGCGCGGGGGCCGCCGCAATGGCCGCAACAAGCTGGTCGGGCCTGGCCCCGGGATCGGTTGCGGCAGGTTTCATGCGTGCGTCCCCTTGGGCGGAACAAGCCCATTGGGCCACCAGATCAGGAAAGCCGTCAACGCGACAAAGATCGCCAGACCCGGCACGTTCGGCAACACCACGTTGCCCAGGTTCTGCACCACGCCGAGCAGGAGCGAGGCGGCAAAAGCACCGCGCACGCTGCCCAGCCCACCGATGATCACGGCGAAGAACGACAGCAACAGGTACGAGCCGCCGACGGTGAGGTCGACGGTCTGCAGCGGCACCAGCAAGCCGCCCGCAAAGCCGGCCAGTGCAAAGCTCGCAATGACGCTGATGCGCAGCAGCGCCGGGACGTTGACCCCCAGCATCGATGACATCCACGGGTCACTCGCCACGGCCTGCATCAGCTTGCCGGCGCGGGTGCGATGGAGGAGGAAGTCGAGCAACAGGAACACCACCGTACCGGCGGCGATGACGAACATGGTGAACTTCGCGATATGCAGGCGACCGATCTGCACCGCCCCCCGCAGCGCCGGCGGCGGGTCGACCGTATGCACATCGCCACCCCAGAGCAGGCGCACACCGCCCTCGATGCACAGCAGCAATGCGAAGGTGCCGATCAGCACGTAGTGGTAGTCGACGTTGCGCAGCCGCTGCAGGAGCAGGCGGTCGGTGAGGTAACCCAGAACGCTCACCACCACGCCGGACGCCAGCGCCCCCAGCAGGTAGCTGCCCATGGACTCGGGGTGTCTGCCGATGATGCTGAAAGCGACGTACACGCCGATCATGAAAAAATGGCCGTGCGCCATGTTGAGGATCTTCAGGATGCCGAAGATCCACGTGAGCCCGGCGGCGACCAGGAAAATCGCCATGCCGGTGGCGATCCCGTTATAGGCTGCGAACAACCACTCAAATAGCTGCATCTGGAACTGCGCGAATATGCCGCCAGCGTCGCATGCGACTTGGAGGGTCGGCGGGAGGCGGCGCGTCTACTGGATGTATTCTTTGCCGGGGGACGGTGTCTCGATGACACTGACCTCCGGCACCGAACGCACTTCCTTGAGCGTGATGAAAGGTTCGGTCTCCACGCGGTTGTAAATGCCGACGAACAGGGTGGCCATGCCGGCGTGGTCGGCCTTGCGCACGGTGTAAGGGCCGATCTCCGATTCAAAAACGATGTCTTCCAACGCCGCGATGACGGTCGGGACATCGGTCGTCCTGGCCTTTCTGATGCCTTCCAGCAGGCCCCGGATGCCGATGGCCCCGCGCAGCACATGCCCATTGGGGAAACGTTTGCCGGTCATCGCGTTGTAATCGGCCAGCATCTGCTGGCTGACCTTGTTGCTCTTCACCGGCTCGCGCTCGTAAGGCCAGAATACGGGGGACCAGACGTTGTTCGGCATGTCCTTGCCCAGCGCCAGCAGGGCGACGTCGCCGCTCACCTCGGCCATAACCTTGAGCTTCTTGTCCAGCCCGACGACCTGCGCCTGCTGTAGAAAGCTGATCCCGGGCGCGCCGGGCATGCCGATGAACAGCCCTTCAATGTCCGAATTCATCAGCGAATTGACCTGTGGCCGGAAGTCC
>JANLQZ010000006.1:0-2937 GCA_031368125.1 Betaproteobacteria bacterium | reverse complement strand
GTTTGCGAAGATGGTTGCCGCGATCAGCAGCGTGAACAGCATGGCGGTGGTGCGAGCCGACTCCACCAGCACATCCAGCAGGGTGTTCCAGCCGAGTTTGCCGCGCGCCAGCGCAAACAGGAAGGCACCCGAGGCCCCGATGCCGGCGCCCTCGGTGGCAGTGAAGACACCGCCATAAATTCCACCCAGCACCACGACCACCAGCAGCAGCACGCCCCAGATGCCGCGCAGGGCCACCCAGCGCTCGCTCCAGCTGGATTTTTCGCCGGCCGGCGCGTGTTCCGGGTCCATCGAGGTCACTACCACCACCGCCACCATCAACAGCAGCGCGGTCAGCAGGCCGGGGATCACGCCGGCCGCAAACAGCTTGCCGATATTGGTCTCGGTGATGATGCCGTAGATCACCATGATCGTGGACGGGGGAATCATGATGCCCAGCGTGCCGCCCGCGGCGATGACGCCGGTGGACAGCGAGTCGCTGTAGCCGAGTTTCTTCATCGACGGATACGCCACCTTGCTCATCGTGGCCGCGGTGGCGATCGACGAGCCGCAGATGGCGCCAAAACCGGCGCAGGCTGCGATCGTGGCGTGTGCCAGACCGCCGCGCAGGTGCCCGATGAATACGTAGGCGGCACGGAACAGTTCGTGCGCCAGGCCCGCCTTGGCGACGAAGTTGCCCATCAGGATGAAAAGCGGTATCACCGACAGGGTGTAGGCGAAGCCGGTTTCGTGCACCACCTGGGCGGTGCTGACGAGCGCGGCATGCCAGCCGCGCGTGCTGCCCATTCCGACGATGCCCACGATACCCATCGCGAACGCGAGCGGGACCCGCAGCAGGGCGAGTGCGAATATGGCGATGAAACCGATCAGGGCTTCGGTCACAAGGTGCCGCCTTCGACCCGCTCGGCGTCGCGCGGCGGAACGAACAATTGCCCCAGATGCACCAGGCCGGTCAAAGCACAAAGCACTGCCATGCCATAAATGAACGGGGCCTTCGACAGCTTGAGCTGCGCGGTTGTTTCGCCGCTCTGCGCGAAGTCGGCGCCGGTCTGCCACATCAGGTACGCCAGACCGAGCAGCAGGCCCGCACACAACCCGTGCACGGCGGCGAGTTGCAACTTGCGCAGCACCGGCGGCAGGTAACGGTCGAGGGAATCGAAGACCACGTGTTCGCCGCGCAGCGATACCAGCGGCAGCGCCGCGAAAATCACCACCACCATCAGCAATTCGGTCAACTCCAGCGAGCCGGGGATGGAGGTGGACGCGAGTTTGCGGCCGCCCACGTCGAAAAAGGTCAGCGCCATGATGGCGAACAGCGCCACGCCGGCCAGGGTGCCGCACGCCCATTCAAATAGTCTGTTCAATTCGGGGTCAACCTGTAGCGAGAAAGCCGCCGCACACGGCGCACGGGGTGGCGTGGACAAGATAAGCCGGCCGTGGCGCCGGCATTTCGGCTACTTTTCCTGTTTCGCGATCTCGGCGCGGAATTCGGCCAATACCTTGGCGGCGTCTTTCAGGCCCTTGGCCTGTGCATCGGCAACCCATTTGGCTTCCAGGCCGGCGGTCTTGTTCTTCACTTCTTCGACGAACTTGGCGTCCGCCTTGACGATCTGGACCGCGTTGGCCTGCATCAGCGCCATGCCACGCCGGTCGACCTTGTCCCAGTTGCGCCCGAACATGCGCGCATAGTTGTCGCCCGATATCGCGTCCACCGCCTTCTTCTCTTCGGCCGTCAGCTTGTCGTAGCGCGCCTGGTTCATCATCGCCACGAAGCTGGTGTTGTACAACCCGCCCGGGAACAGGGTGGCGTGTTTGATGATCTTGTCGATCTTGAACGATTCGGTGGATTCGGCCGGAAACAGGGTGCCGTCCATCACGCCGCCCGACAACAATTCGTAGGAGTCGGTGGCCGGCTTGAGTGTCACGTTCATGCCCAGGGCCTTGGAGATTTCATTGACCATGCCGCCGCCGACCCGGAACTTGAGTCCGCTGAGGTCTTCCGCCCTGGTGATCGGTTTCTTGGTGTTGAACACGATGCCGGGGCCGTGCGTGAAAAAGGCCAGCACCTTGACGCCCTGGTGCTCCTGCGCGAAATACGGGTTCTTCATTGCAACCTTGTTGAACGCTACGCAAATCGGTTCGGCGGTGTTGCCCAGGAACGAGAATTCCGCCATCTGGGTGGCGACGAACCGGCCCGGGGTGTAGCCATGGACCGTGAACGAAATGTCGGCCAGGCCGTTCTTGACCGCATCGAAGGTTCCGGGCGGTGCCGATACCGCGCGCGGCAGGATGTTGCATTTCATCTTGCCGGCGGTGTTTTTCTCCAGCAGGTCGCACCACTCCTTTTGGGCCACGCTGAGCGCGTGGGTAGGCGGCACCCAGCTGGAGGCTGTCAGAACCGTTTGGGCGCCGGCGCCAGCGGCAAGCAACGCGGCAGTGGCGGCGAGGGCGGTTACAGCAATTCGATGCATTGTCGGGACTCCGTATTTGTTGCAGCGCACACTGTAAATGCAATACGCATGGGTGCCCGTACTTGTTTACCCGGACTGGTGTCGGTTTGCGGGCGTTGCCGCGCTGCAGCCGTGGGCCGGGAAGACCGGCACCAGGCGCTCAGGTTGGAACAAAAAGCACGACCGTTCCATTTTGTGGCTGCAGTGTCGGTTGTGCTTCGCTCCATGTCGTCAAGGCTTCGCGTAACGTCGCCAACGCTTCGCGTGATGTCGCCAGGGCTTAGCGTTATGTCGCGCAGGCGAAGTTTCCCGCCTGCCTTGCCGCTTAAAATAACATCGGAAGGTACGACACTGTTCATGGACGCGGCGTCATGGCGGCCCCATCCCGCGAACCATGGATGGCGGGTCGAGTCCGCAATGGCAAGGCTTGAACGAACAGTATCGGGGTCACGCCGAATGCACGGTGGTTGTTTGGGGCCACCGCCTC
>JANLQZ010000918.1:0-3188 GCA_031368125.1 Betaproteobacteria bacterium | reverse complement strand
GTCGAGCGGCCGGCGCTGGTGCGCAAAGTGGCGCAGCGTCAGGGAGCGGTCACCGCGCAGGTCGACGTTCCAGACCTGGATGTTGGGTTCGCGCCGGCCCAGATCGTACTGCTCCGACAACTGGCGGCGCAACGCACGGTAACCGCCTTCGTCGTGTATCGATTCGATCTTCAGCTTGCGGCGCGTGTCGTCGTCGAGCACGGAAAAGAAACGGAACTCGCGCATCAGCCGCGGCGACAGGTATTGGGCGACAAAACTCTCGTCCTTGAAATTCTGCATCGCGAAGTCGAAGGTTTCGCGCCAGTTCGAGCCCGCGATCTGCGGGAACCATTCACGGTCCTCCGGCGTCGGATGCTCACAGATGCGCCGGATGTCCCGCCACATCGCAAAGCCCAGCGCGTAGGGGTTGATGCCAGAGTAATAAGGGCTGTTGTAAGGCGGCTGGTAAACCACGTTGGTATGGGATTGCAGGAACTCCAGCATGAAGCCGTCCGACACGCCGCCCTGGTCGTACAGGCTATTGAGCAGGGTGTAGTGCCAGAACGTTGCCCAGCCCTCGTTCATGACCTGGGTCTGTCGCTGCGGGTAGAAGTACTGCCCGATCTTGCGCACGATGCGCACCACCTCGCGTTGCCAGGGCTCGAGCAGCGGGGCGTGCTTCTCCAGGAAATACAAAAGGTTTTCCTCGGGCTCGGCGGGAAAGCGCTTTTCCACGGTCTGCTGCGCGCGTTCGAGTTGCGGCGGCAGCGTGCGCCATAGGTCGTTGACCTGCGTCTGCATATATTCGGCACGGGCCTGCTGGCGCACGGTTTCCTTTTCCAGCGACAGCTGGGCCGAGCGCTTGTAGCGGTCGACTCCGACATTGCGCAGCGCGTGGCAGGCGTCCAGCGTGCGCTCGACCGTCGCTACACCGTGGCGCTCCTCGCACTGGGCGATGTAGTTGCGCGCAAACACCAGGTAGTCGACGATCGCGTCGGCACTGGTCCATTGCCGGAACAGGTGGTTGCCCTTGAAGAAGGAGTTGTGCCCGTAGGCGGCATGGGCGATCACCAGTGCCTGCATCGGCAGCGTGTTTTCGTCCATCAGGTAGGCGATGCAGGGGTTCGAATTGATCACGATCTCGTAGGCCAGGCCCATCTGTCCGCGCTTGTAGCGGTTCACGGTGGCCAGATAGTGCTTGCCGAAGGACCAATGGTTGTAATACACCGGCATGCCGATGGAGGCGTAGGCGTCCATCATCTGCTCCGCGCTGATGATCTCCAGCAGATGGGGGTAACAATCGAGCTGGTAGCCTTGGGCCACCCGTCCGATGGCCTCGTCATAACGGTCGATCGCTTCGAAAGTCCATTCGGACCCGGATGGCAGGGCCGCGCCGACGGTGTCGTTCATGCCGCCCCCACGGTGCGTTTCTTGAACAGCTCGCGAAATACCGGGTAGATGTCCGTGACGGCCGCAATGCGCTGCATCGCGAAATGCCCGGGATGGGCAGCCTGCAGCTTTTCGTACTCGCGCCACAGGTTCTGGGGTTGCCCGTCGGTGATTTCAATGTAGGCAAAATACTGCGTCAGCGGCAGCAGTGAAGACTCCAGCAGATCCCGGCAGCGCGGTGAATCGTCGTTCCAGTTGTCGCCGTCCGACGCCTGCGCGCCGTAGATATTCCACAGGCCGCTGGGATAACGGTCGACGATGATCTTGCGCATGAGTTCGAGCGCGCTTGAAACCACCGTGCCGCCCGATTCCCTGGACGTGAAGAACTCATCCTCGTCGACCTCGAACGCGACTGTGTGGTGGCGGATGAACACCACTTCCGTGCGCTCGTAATTGCGCGTGAGGAAGAGGTAGAGCAGCATGAAGAAGCGTTTGGCGATATTTTTGCGTCCTTCGTCCATGGAGCCGGACACGTCCAGCAGGCAGAACATGACCGCCTGCGTGGTTGGCTGTGGCAGGCGGATGCGGTTGTTGTAGCGCAAATCGAAGGTGTCGATGAACGGTACCGCCTCGATCCGGGCGCGCAGCTTGGCAATTTCGCGCCGCAAGCGCGTGATTTCCGGATCCTCGTTGTCAGGATCGGCCGGCTGATCGGGCGTGTCGCCAAGCAAGGCCTTGAGTTCGGCTTCCAGGGCGCGCAACTTTGCCGCATAAGGCGCGCCGACGGCAATGCGGCGCCCGGCGGCACCACGCATGGTGCGGCCCAGGTTGATGTTGGTCGGGACGCCGCTCTGTGTGTATCCGGCGCGCACGCGCCGGTACTGGTCGATACGTGCCAACTGGCGCTTGACCAGGTTGGGCAGCGCCAGTTCGTCGAAGAAGATGTCGAGGAACTCGTCGCGTGTCAGCGTGAACACGAATTCGTCCAGCCCCTCGCCGTCCTTGCTTGCCTGGCCGCCACCATGGCCGCCCGCACCTCCCTGCGGCCGGTCGACTTCGTCGCCACGGCTGAAGCGGTCGTTGCCGGGATTGATGGTTTCCCAACTGCCGCCCTGGCCATGGCCGAACTGCGGCTCTTCGATGTCCTTGCCCGGGATGCCGACCTTTTCGCCGTTGTCCATGTCGCGCACGCCGCGCTGGCCGATGGCATCGGCTACGGCCTTGCGAATCTGCCCCTTGAAGCGCTTGATGAAACGGCCGCGGTTGACCGAACTCTTGTGTTTGCTGTCAAACCGGCGGTCTACGATGCGCACCGACACATGGGTCCTTCGTTGGTGATGGCCGGCCCTGCTCAGGACGACTTGCGCACCCGCAGGTACCACTCGCACAGCAGGCGCACCTGCTTCTCGGTATAACCCTTGGTGATCATCCGGTTGACGAAATCCTGGTGTTTCTTCTGTTCCTCGCCACTGGCCTTGGCGTTGAACGAAATGACCGGCAGCAATTCCTCGGTGTTGGAGAACATCTTCTTCTCGATCACCGCGCGCAGTTTTTCGTACGAGGTCCAGCTCGGGTTGTGGCCGTCGTTCTTGGCCCGGGCGCGCAGCACGAAATTGACCACCTCGTTGCGGAAATCCTTGGGGTTGGAGATGCCGGCCGGCTTCTCCATCTTTTCGAGTTCGTCGTTGAGCGCGCCGCGGTCGAGCATTTCACCGGTGTTGACATCGCGGTATTCCTGGTCCTGGATCCAGAAATCCGCGTAGGTGACATAACGATCGAAGATGTTCTGGCCGTATTCGGAATAACTCTCCAGGTACGCG
>JANLQZ010000897.1:0-13865 GCA_031368125.1 Betaproteobacteria bacterium | reverse complement strand
GCGGGCGTTTTTGTTTCTGCTGGAAAATAGCCATATGAAATTCAAGAGTCTCGTTGTGGCATGGGTGGTTTGCGTTGTCGCCGGCTTGGCGCAGGCACAGGAGCAACCTCAAATCAACCTGCCACGTGCCAAGATAGTCGCCGGGATGTACCAAATCGACGTGCAGGTGGCATTGACGCCAGATCAGCGCCAGACAGGTCTGATGCATCGTGCCGAAATGCCGCAACACGAAGGCATGCTGTTTGTCTTTGAACAGCCTTCCCAGCAATGTTTCTGGATGAAGAACACGCTTCTTCCGTTGACCGCCGCGTTTGTCGCCGACGATGGCACCATTGTCAATATGGTGGATATGAAACCGCAATCCACCGACTCCCATTGCTCTGCAAAGCCGGTTCGCTATGTTCTGGAGATGAATCAAGGCTGGTTCGCAAAACGTGCCATTAAGGCCGGCTACAAGCTGGGTGGCCGACCCTTCGAAACGCCCAAGTAGACCAGGCGAACAGCGCACAACTAGATCTGCGCTGCTCCCTGACACCAGATATTTCGGATCGCTCTCGATGTAAAAAGCCGGCTCAAAGCCGGCTTTTGCGCGTCTGATTCGCGTCGATCAGGCGAAATTTGCCTCTGCAAAACTCCAGTTGACGAGCTTGTCGAGAAATGCCTCGACGTATTTGGGACGCAGGTTGCGATAGTCGATGTAGTACGCATGTTCCCAAACATCTACAGTCAGGATCGCCTTGTCCGCCGTCGTGAGCGGCGTCCCGGCCGCACCCATGTTGACAATGTCCAAGGTCCCATCGGGTTTCTTGACCAGCCAAGTCCAGCCAGAGCCGAAGTTGCCGACCGCAGACTTGACGAACGCCTCCTTGAACGCCGCTTGGCTACCCCATTTGGCCTTGATGGCAGCCGCCAGTGCACCGGAGGGCTCACCGCCACCAGCCGGTTTCATGCAGTTCCAGAAAAATGTGTGATTCCAAATCTGTGCCGCGTTGTTGTAAATCGCACCAGTCGATTTTTTGACAATCTGCTCGAGGCTCAAACTCTCGAACTCTGTACCCTTCTGCAGGTTGTTGAGATTGACGACGTAAGCGTTGTGGTGTTTGCCGTGGTGAAATTCCAGCGTCTCGCGCGAGTAGGCAGGAGCCAATGCGTCGATCGCGTAGGGCAATGCTGGCAAGGTGTGTTCCATGAAATCCTCGTTGGGTTGTTGCGCAAGGCCCTGATTGTAGGAACTTTGTTCAAGGCCGGGCGGCCACGAGCAAATCCAGTTGTCCGCCTGCCATCGTCGCACGTACATGTTGTCCGACCCGAGTCTGCCGCGGGCTGGTAATAGCTTGTCCCTGCTCGTCGGCTAACCATGCGAATCCACGTTGAAGTAGCAATGCAGGGTCGAGCAGGCCAAGGCGCAGTTCGGCGCGTGCCAGCCGCACTTGGGATCGTTCCAGACCTAGCTGCAATTTGCTTGGCAGGTCTCGTTGCAGCCGGGTCAACGCCTCACTCTTGTGGTTGAGCAAAACGCGTGCGGCAAGCCGAAGGCGCTCGGCGCCGGATCGCAACGCCAGCCGCTGCACGCCGACCAAGGCCGAGCGCCGGCCTAACCAGGCAGCCGCATTGTCGAGCCGTTGTGTATCGGTATCCAGGCGGCGGGTGAGTGTTCCCCTCAATCGTGTGTCGATGGCGCTGATCACCCCAAGCCAAACGTCGCGCGGTTGCGACACGAGTTCGGCCGCCGCGGTCGGCGTGGGCGCCCGCAAGTCAGCAATGAAATCCGCAATCGTGAAGTCAGTCTCGTGGCCAACGCCACAAACCACCGGAACCGGGCTGCGCGCAATGGCGCGGGCCAATGACTCGTCGTTGAAGGCCCACAAATCCTCGACCGACCCGCCGCCGCGGACCAGCAGGATGACATCCAGCACCGTTACCGGCGCAGTGCGTCGCGTTGTTGCACGCACGGCGCCCGACCGGCTGTCCGTGACCGGCGATGCAAGCTGGTACAGGTTGGCCATCGCTGATGCCAGTTCGGCCGGCGCATTGCCGCCCTGCACCGAGGCTGCCGCCACAACAACCGGGATATGGGGAACCCGGCGTTGCAATGTGCTGATCACGTCGTGCAAAGCCGCAGCGCTCAATGACGTCACCACGCCAATCCCCCGCGGCATCAGCGGTAGCGCCCGTTTGCGGCCAGGATCAAACAGGCCTTCTGCTGCAAGTTTGGCCTTCAACGCGAGGAACTGTTCGAACAGTGCGCCTTGTCCTGCCTGCGCCATCGACTCGACGATCAGCTGCAAGTCACCCCTTGGCTCATACAGGGCCAAGCGTCCCCGGACCTCCACCAGTTCGCCATCGCGTGGTGGAAACCCCAGCAGGCCGGCAGCCCGCTTGAACATGACACAGCGCAACTGGCCGGTCTGGTCCTTGATCGAAAAATAGCAATGACCGCTGGCGGCCCGCGACATGCCCGTGATCTCGCCGCGGACTGCAACCGGGTTGAATCGCGCGTCAAGCGCGTCAGCAACGGCGCGGCACAACGCCCCAACTTGCCAGATTCGCGGCGTCAAATCAGCCATGTGCGACCCTGCCTCCAGGCCTGGTGCGCCATTCCCGGGGATTTCGGGAGCAATTGCTCCACAGCGCCGGCCCCAACTGGCCGAATCGGCCGCATGCCGGCGAGGCCCCCGTAGTCACGTAGTAAACGGTTGATTTCATTGCGATTTTTACTGCCCTAATTTCCATCAATTCCAAGCGGAGCCGCGCCAATCGGGCCTGTGGGCACTTTTTCCCTCGGTTTTCCACAAAGTTATCCACACTTTCTGTGGGTGAGACGGGGCAAGAGCTGCCCAACGGGTTGGCAGGCGCGACGGCAGGCGTTGCGCGCCCGTACGCCATAATCGCGAGGCCATTTCTATCTGCGCGGAGATCTTCTTTGCTTTCAATCATACAAGCTGCAGGTTGGCCGATTTGGCCGCTGGTTGCCTGCTCTGTGCTCGCGCTGGCCCTGGTTATAGAGCGATTTCTCAGCCTGAAAAGCAGCAAGGTGGCGCCGGCGCGCCTGCTTGACGAAGTAATGACAGTTTCGCGCAACGGCATGCCTTCGACCGACATGGTGGCGCAACTGGAGCGCAATTCCGCATTGGGCGAGGTGCTGGCGAGCGGCTTTCGGGCGCTGAACTCGAACCCGCGCTGCAGCGAAGCAGACTTGCGGGCAACGATGGAAGGAACTGGCCGCCTGGTCGCACATCGGCTGGAAAAATACCTCAATGCTTTGGCTACGATTGCGTCCGCCGCCCCGTTGATGGGATTGTTCGGCACCGTCGTTGGAATGATAGAAATATTTGGTTCTCAAAGCCCGACCGGCGGCGCGACGGGCGGCAATCCGGCGCAACTGGCGCATGGCATCTCGGTCGCCTTGTACAACACAGCGTTCGGGCTGATCATCGCGATACCGGCGCTCATCTTCTGGCGCTACTTCAGGGCGACGGTAGACAGCCACCTGCTGACGCTGGAACTCGCTTCGGAGCGCCTTGTCCGGCACCTCAACACGCTGCGAAAAGGACCATGAAATTTCGCGCCGGGTCACGGGAAGAGCCTGAAATCAACCTGATCCCCTTTATTGACGTGCTGTTGGTCGTATTGATCTTCCTGATGCTCTCGACCACCTACAGCAAGTTCAGCGAACTCCAGCTCAAGCTTCCGGTGGCCGATGTCGATGCGCAGCGGGACTACCCCAAGGAAGTTCTGGTGAGCGTCAGCAGCGATGGCGCATACAGCGTCAACAGCGTACCCATTCCAGGGCGCAGCCCGGAAGTTCTCACAAGTGCGATCGTCGCCGCCATCAAGGCCGGCAAGGACACCGTGGTCATCATCAATGCCGATGCAAGTGCCAAGCACCAGTCGGTCATCACGGTGATGGAAGCGGCCCGGCGCGCCGGGCTGACACAAATCACATTCGCAACCCAGCCGGCGGCAAGAACGGCCAAGCCCTAAGCCAATGGGCGCAGCATTGCGGCGCGCCTTGATCCACGCGTGGGGGCGCCGCGGCGCCCTGGCGCTCGGCCTTTGGCCAGTCTCGATCGTGTACCGGGGGCTCATGTACCTGCGCCGGCAACTGTACAGGACCGGGCTCTTCGGCGTCGAGCACGCCCCGGTCCCGGTCATCGTGGTCGGCAACGTGGTGGCCGGTGGCACAGGCAAGACGCCGGTCGTCATGGCGTTGGTCCGACACCTTCAGTTGCGCGGGTTCCGTGCAGGGGTGGTCTCGCGCGGTTATGGCCGGGACAAGCGGGACTTGCGGGAGGTGGTCGGCAGTAGCCTGGCCTGCGATGTCGGTGACGAGCCGATACTGATCAGGCGAACCACCGGCGTGCCGGTATTTGTTGCGCCAGCGCGTATCGAGGCTGCGCGCGGGTTGCTTGAACGATACCCGGATGTGCAGGTGCTGGTCTGCGACGACGGATTGCAACACTACGGCCTGTACCGCGATATAGAGGTTTGCGTATTTGACGAGCGGGGAACCGGCAATGGCTTTCTGTTACCAGCCGGGCCGTTGCGCGAGCCCTGGCCCAGGCCGACCGACCTGGTGCTACGGACCGTACCGCCACTTGCCGGGGCCGGTTTTTCGGTTCGGCGTTCACTCGCCGGACACGCCCTGCGTGCCGATGGCTCCCAGGTCACGGTGGACGAACTGCTGAAGCGCCAGCGCCAAGCGGACGGGCAGTTGTGGGCGGTCGCGGGTATTGCGCAACCAGAGCAGTTTTTCGCGATGCTGAGTGACCTTGGCCTGTCCCTCGCAGGCACCACGGCATTGCCGGACCACGCCCCGTTTGATGAGGCGGCATGGCCGACAACAAATGGCTTGACCCTCGTCTGCACCGAGAAAGATGCCACCAAACTTTGGCGCCTTCGTCCGGACGCGCTGGCGATGCCACTGGTGCTCACGATTGAACCAGGCTTCTGGGCGGCACTTGACAAACTGCTGGAGGAGCGCGCCGGTCCAAAGTTATCATGCGGCCATGGACACACGACTTCTTGAACTGCTGGTCTGCCCGGTGACCAAGGGCCCGCTGGAATACGACCGGGAGCGGCAGGAACTCCTGTCCCGCGGCGCCCGACTCGCCTACCCGGTACGCGACGCCATCCCGATACTGCTTGAACACGAAGCCCGCACCCTCAGCGATGAGGAACTCGGACTCTGACGGACGCGGCCACCCGATCGGAAGCCCTTTGGAGGTACCCACGTGAGTGTCACCGTTCTCATACCGGCCCGGCTTGCGTCGACACGCCTGCCCAACAAGCCGTTGGCCGACATCGCCGGGTTGCCCATGGTGGTGAGGGTGGCGAAGCGAGTGGCGTCTGCGACGTCACGAGCCAGCCCGGTACGGATCGTGGTGGCCGCAGACAGCCCCCTGATCATTGCCGCGTGTGACAAGCACGGTGTTGAAGCGGTGCTCACCGACATCCATCATGCGTCGGGCAGCGACCGCCTGGCGCAGGCCTGTGACCTACTCGGCCTGCCGGACGAGGGCGTCGTCGTCAATGTCCAGGGGGACGAGCCGCTGATCGACCCGGAACTGGTCGATGCCGTCGCCCAGTTGCTGCAGGATCAACCACAAGCCAGCATCAGCACAGCTGCACATGCCATTACGACGCTCGAAGACTACCTCAGTCCCAACGTGGTCAAGGTAGTGTTGGATCGGCAGGGGCATGCGATGTACTTCAGCCGCTCGCCGATTCCAATGGCGCGCGATTTCCCGGGCCGGTTGTGGTGGAACAGCGCACCGACGCCGAACGCCAACGACCTGCACGCGGCAGCACCGCTTCGACACATCGGCATCTACGGCTACCGTGCCCGTTTCCTGCGGCTGTTCCCGAGTTTGGCCCGGGCGCCGCTGGAAATTGCTGAAGCGCTAGAGCAGTTGCGCGCAATGTGGCACGGTCACACGGTCGCGGTCTACGTCACGCGACGCAGTCCAGGTCCGGGAGTCGACACGCCCGAGGATCTGGAGCGAGTGCGCCGCATCGTCTTGGGATGAAGCGCGCCCAGCCGGCGCTTGGCACATGCTATTCTTGAACTCGTCAATAGCAGGAGTCGGCGCACGCTCGACACACGAGGCAAGTTGAACTCAATAATCCAAGGAACTCCATGAGACTGATCTTGTTGGGCGCGCCCGGCGCGGGCAAAGGGACCCAAGCCACCTTCATTTGCCAGAAATACGGCATCCCGCAGATTTCCACCGGCGACATGCTGCGTGCGGCGGTCAAGGCCGCCACGCCGATGGGCCTTGAGGCGAAAAAGATCATGGACTCAGGCGCCCTTGTGAGCGATGACATCATCATCGGTCTGGTCAAAGAGCGCATTTCCCAGCCCGACTGCGCCAAAGGCTTTCTGTTCGACGGATTCCCCCGCACCATACCGCAGGCCGACGCCATGAAGGCCGCCGGCGTACGGCTGGATTACGTGCTCGAGATCGACGTGCCGTTCGACGCCATTGTCGAACGCATGGGTGGCCGTCGGTCGCACCCCGCGTCCGGTCGAACCTACCACGTCAAGTTCAATCCTCCCAAGGTCGTGGGAGTTGATGATGTCACGGGGGAGCCGCTGATCCAGCGCGAGGACGACAAGGAAGAAACGGTCAAGAAGCGCCTTGACGTATACAGCGCACAGACCCGCCCGTTGGTAAAGTACTACGACGATTGGGCAAGCGCCGAACCCGCGCTCGCACCGCGATACCGCGCTATCAGCGGAACGGGCACTGTCGATGAAATCCGCCTCCGGGCCCTGGCGGCCTTGTCCAGTTAACCGAGCGTCGCCGCGCCCACGGCCGGTGCGCGTTTATCTAGCGTGGCCCCATCAGGTCGAGCATCAAGGCGATGCGCGCCTTGACTGGGGAAAGCCCGTGCGAGTCTGGTATGGCATCGCCGGCGTGAGCAAGCACCCGGCCCCCGCTACAGCGCGTCGCCCGAACCACCTTCACACCTTTCGCCTGGGCCCGCAGCAGGGCGACTTCCAGATCTTGGTGCAAGGTGCCGTTGCCCGTGGCTGCGACCACGATTCCCCGGACCGGTTCACCCGCGGCCGCACCGTGTGCGAGCAGGCCATCGACGACAAAGCCGCCAGCGCCCGCGTAGTTCATGACAATCTCGACCCGGGGCCAAACACTGTCCAGCGCGAGCGAGGGTGCAGGCCGTCGGAGGCGCGAGACTCGACGAGGCCCCGAGCCTGACTGGGTTCTGCCGCTGTCCCAATCGCGTACCAGGCGGACCTTCCCCTCTTCCACGTAGCCCAGCGGGCCGGCGTCCCCACCGTCGAACGCATCGAGCCGATAAGGATGCACCTTTTGTACCTCCATGGCACCATAGACCGTGCCGGCAAACACCACCATGACGCCTGACGCATCGGGATGCGTCACGACACTCAGGGAATCGAGCAGGTTCTGCGGGCCATCGGGCGCCATGGAGGAAGCGGGCCGCATTGCACCGGTCAGGACGATTGGTTTGGCCCCATAACCCAGCCGACCCAACGCCGTGTGCAGGAAGAACGCAGTTTCCTCCATTGTGTCGGTGCCATGCGTCACCACGATGCCGGACACATCCGCAAGCGCAAGCCAGTGCAGGCAGCGCTGGGCCAGCAACTGCCAGAGCCCGAAACTCATGTCCTTGCTGTCGATCTGGGCGACCTGCTCCACCATCAGCGGCAATGGCTGCGCGGCAAGTGCCGGCAGCGACCCCACCAACTGCTCGATTCCGACCTGACCCGCCGTGTACCCGACGTTGTCATCCGCAGTCGCAGCCAAGCCGGCTATCGTGCCGCCGGTACCCAACACCACAACTCTTTTCCCCGTTTTTGATGACATGTCTTGCAAACTCCAGAAAACTGGTTAAAAATACAGGTACTGGTTATTAAGACAGTAAATTGCCCGGACAAACCCAAGGAGTGACCATGATCGATGTGCCGCAATTCCAAGTGAAGCTTACCGCGCGCCAACAGCAGATTCTTGACCTGATCCAAAGTGCGATCGCCCGCACCGGCGCGCCGCCAACACGGGCCGAAATTGCTTCCGAGTTGGGTTTCCGGTCGGCCAACGCTGCAGAAGAGCATTTGCAGGCGCTGGCGCGTAAGGGAGTGATCGAACTGGTGAGCGGAACGTCACGCGGAATCCGCCTGCGCAGCGAAGCACTGCGGTCCATCATCGAATCTCGCAACAAGCAGTTCTCGCTGCCATTGCAAAGTCTGGCGCAACTCGCACTGCCCCTGATCGGCCGGGTGGCGGCAGGTTCGCCGATCCTGGCACAGGAGCATATTGACCAGACCTATTATGTCGAGAGCAGCCTGTTCCAGCGCAAGCCCGACTACCTGCTCAAAGTTCGCGGCATGTCGATGCGAGACGCCGGCATCATGGACGGCGACCTGCTTGCAGTGCAATCAACCAAGGACGCCAAAAACGGCCAGATCGTGGTGGCGCGGTTGGGCGACGAGGTCACCGTCAAACGCTTTCGGCGCAATAAACACCTGATCGAGTTGCACCCTGAGAACCCGGACTACCAGACCATTGTGGTCGAGCCCGGAGAACCGTTCGAAATCGAAGGTCTGGCCGTGGGCCTGATCAGAAACAACATGTTGATGTAGTTCCAAATTGAAAGGCTTCAGATGAGCAACGCCATGTTTGCGACGCTTGGATTTCTTCTTCCAATGCAAACCCTCTTGCGCCGCTTCGGTGCGACTGCCCGGCCGGCACCTCGCGCCGGTGCTACCCAAAACTTCCGTGCGGCCGAGATGCCGGCCACCGCCTCAGCCGAGGCGGCCTGCAACGCAAGGACCAGGGTCTCAACGCGCACCAGAGGGCGGGCGGCCACCCCGTTGCGGGTCGTGAGGGTGATGGAAGTCGGCCAAGCGGCGGCGCTGGGCGGACGCATGATGATTTCGGGTCGAATGGCAGATGTATGCGCCGAACTGGAACGGATGGCCGAACACGAAGCCGCGCTACGGACCACCAACTGAACTCGGCACTGGTGTGGCCCGTCTTGACCGGACCGCAAGTCGTGGGACGAAGCCGTGCCGCCGTCGGACGACCCGAAGTCAGCTTCCGGCACCCATCAAGAAATCTTTTTTGCCAAGGTCGACACCGTTGTGGCGAAGTATCGCGTAGGCCATGGTGATATGGAAGAACATGTTGGGAAGCATCAGGTGCTTCAGGTACGCCTCGCCCGGTAACGTCCGGGTCGTGTCCCGCCCCGCAGGGAAAGTGATTTCCTTTGACTCCGTGCCGTCGAGACGCTCCGTCGGGACCGCATTGATGTAGTCGAGCGTGTTGTGGATGCGCGCCTTCAGTTCTGCAATCGTGGACTCATTGTCATCGAACTTCGGAGCCTCGACGCCGGATATGCGGGCGATGCCGTTCTTCGCCGCGTCGCAAGCTATCAGAACCTGGCGCGTAAACGGCAACATGTCCGGCGCCAAGCGATATTGCGTCAGCGCGGACGGCTCGCACTTCTTCTGGTCCACGAAGGCCTGGGCCTTGTCCAGCATGTGGCTGAGGTTACCCAGCATGGATACACAAATGGGTACGCTGGCCGACGACATTGATATGGACATGGGTGTTTCCTTGATTCGTGTTTTGCAAAGCCGCAATGCTAACCGGACTGCGGCGCACTCGGCCAACTGCGCTGGGCCAAGCGTCGGATGGCACGGCATGGTCGGTATTCGGTCATGCCACGCAAGGCACAATGCTGCCATGAATATTGTGATTCTTGATGACTATCAGGATGCCGTTCGAAAGCTCGCTTGCGCCATTAGGCTTGAATCCTATCCAGCCAAGGTTTACACGAATACCGTCAAAGGAATTGGCCAGCTCTCGATTCGGCTCAAGGATGCTGATGTGATCGTGTTGATCCGCGAACGCACCCACCTCACCCGACCCCTGATAGAGAAACTCCCCAAGCTCAAGCTGGTCGTTCAGACCGGACGTATCGGCGGCAATATCGATGTACAGGCCTGCACCGAGCGAGGCATCGCCGTTGCAGAAGGCGGCGGCTCGCCAGTGGCACCTGCTGAGCTCACCTGGGCGTTGGTGATGGCCGCGATGCGCAGGTTGCCACAGTACATCGGGAACCTCAAGCATGGTGCGTGGCAGCAGTCGGGGCTCAAAGCGGCCTCCATGCCGGCCAACTTCGGCTTGGGAAATGTGCTGTATGGCAAGACCCTGGGCATATGGGGGTACGGAAAAATTGGAAGACTGGTAGCAGCGTATGGCAAGGCTTTTGGGATGCATGTCCTGGTGTGGGGCCGCGCATCGTCGCGCGAAAAGGCGGTGATCGACGGCTTCCGGGCTGCGGCGACGCAGGAAGAGATATTTTCTCAGAGCGACGTGTTGTGCCTGCACATGCGGCTGAACGACGAGACCCGCGGCATTGTGCGAATAGAAGACCTGTCAACCATGAAGGCGACCGCGCTGTTGGTCAATACCTCGCGTGCCGAACTCATCGAACCGGACGCCCTCATCGCCGCTCTGAATCGCGGCAAACCCGGCATGGCGGCGGTGGATGTTTTCGAGACCGAGCCAATTCTGCAGGGCCATGCACTGCTGCGCCTGGAAAACTGCATCTGCACACCGCACATCGGGTATGTCGAACAAGACAGCTACGAGATGTATTTCGGTGCCGCATTTGACAATGTCGTCAATTTCATCCGTGGCACCCCAAGCAATATTGTCAATCCGGGGGCGCTCCAGGTGCGACGCTGACCACCATTTGGCACGGGCCCGCTCCGGGTGATCGCACGCCACGCCGGTTGTCGCTGGCTAATGCGCAGCATCCTTGGACAGCGGGTCGGGAAGGTCGAAATCGATCAGGTTGCCAGCGTCCGACGACGACTTGAGTTCAATATCCACGTCGCGTGCAGCAAGCGGCATCGACATCGAAATATGCAAATCCGACAAATCAATATCGAGTTCGGGCACGCCATCGATCGTCGGTAGTGGCACGTCGGCGGAAACCCCCGACAGGTTCCGTGCAATTCCGGGACCATGCACGCCATTGCCGTGGCCGCCAATCGCCCCTGATCGCCCCGTCGCCGGCCGATGGGGGACGCTTCCCGCCACACTCGAGTGCGTGCCGTCGGCCGCGTTGACCGCCAGCGCAACTGCATGCAAAAGCAACAGGTCGCGGAACGCCGCCAGGTCCAGCAACACGCTTGGAGCATGGCGTTTTTCACGAAACACGCAGTTCTCGATCACGGTGAATACACTGGGCGTTCCCCAGACATCGACGATGGACGCGATCACGGCCGGGTACTCCTCCAGCCCCTTGCCTTCATCCGCAAAACCGGGAAAATCGGGAACGCGGGCATTGAAAATGCGACCGAAATCCTCACCGACCTGACGAAAGTCGTCCCGCAATCCGAGCGAATGAAATATTTTGAGCAAATCCAGATAAGCCAGCGGGCTCGACTCGCCGCTTTCACCGATCCGGTCCTCCAGTACTCGCACGGCCTGGTCGGTCTGCCCCAGCGACACGAAGAACTCCGCCTGCTGGCGAACGTCGATCAACTCGTCGGAACTCTTCAACTTGCCGCCAGCGCCGCTGACCGGCCGACCGGGTTCGGGGACCCGCGGCTTGCGCACTGCACTATGGGTAACCCCGGACTGCATCAGCCGATCGAAGGTTGACTCGCTCATCTCGACCAGGCTCACGTCCGCCTGCGTTACCCGTCCCGCCACCGACCGCGGCCCTGCACGCCGCCCTGGCGGATGTGCCGGCACATCGACCTCCGGCCGCGGGTCGGGACCAGAGAGAGCGGCCGGCGCGGATGCCGGCGTGAACCCGGACGGCCGGGATGACCCGGGTGCCGCTTGCGAAGCGGCCGCTTTCGGCACCTGCTGCTCGATGCCGCCCCACCAATTGCCGCCACTGGCGCGAGCTTGCCGGCGGCCGCGCGCCAGGAGCAACGTGACGCCAGCCAGACTGGCCAGCGACAGCGCAATCAAACCATACACCAGCGGGTTCAAATAGCGCTCGGACTCGGCTTGCTGAAGCCGGCTTTTCAGGTCCAGCAAACTCGACTCGTTTCTGGATGCCGCGGCGAGCAGATTCTTGACGCTCGCCTCCAGTGCCTGCAGCCGTTGCGCGTCGCGCGCCTCACGCGCGGCCAGGTCGGCGGGGGCGCCCGCAGTCGATGATTCCAGCGTCGCCACACGCTCCGACAGGACTTCGATCGGATCGAGCTTCAGACGCGACTGTCCCGCCGACCGGCCGGCCAACAGCTTTTCGTCAGCTGGTGTGGACGGGATGGCTGCAGCCGGGGCCTTGGGGCGTGCCGCGTTACGAGCGGAAGCGATCGCCGCAGGGCGTTTGGCGACGGCCGGCATTCCGGCCCGGTTGTCGGCGGCGCCCGCGGCGCGTGAACGCGAAGCGCTGGGCGCCCGCGCTTTGCGGGTCACGGCGCTGGCACTGGCACCGGCACCGACACTGGTGGAACGCGTACTTGAAGCCTCCTGCTTGCGGTCCGCTGCAGCGGCAGGCGCGACAAACGGCACTGGTGCCACGCGCGGGACGATCGCTACCGCCTGCTCCGTCAGCACATCAGCCAGCAGAACGTAACGGCGGCTGGTCTTTTGCCCGCACCCAGCGCGCAAGTAAACCGTCACGACCGGTTCATCGATGACGCTGGAAGAAACGATGCGGACATTGAACGCCTGCGCGGTCTGCGTCGGTTCCACCGTGATCTGCACGCGCCCGGGCTCCTGACGCGTATCCGCGTGAAAGACGTCGGCCTCGATGCACAAACTCGCGGCGCCATCGTCGGCGTCCCCCTGGACCGGTAACGTCACGTCGAGGCCCTGGCCGACAAGGGCCACGCCGCGCATTCGGCCAAGGGTCAATGCCTGGCTGTTGAAAACAGCGAATAGCAGCACCGCCCCAAGTAACCTGAATTTGATCGCCGACATGGATTTTGGATATTGGATCTATTGGTATCGATTGGGATCGATTGTCACTCAAGCGCCGAGGAGACTCGTGTACGAACCGAGCTGTTTCAAGCGGCAATTTCGGCTGCCGTCGGCCTCGGCGGCAGACCATTCGCCAAGCCGGAACGATCCGCCGAGCCAGATTCCGTGGGCGCGATATGCAGGAAGAATACAGTGGTGAACCAAGGTGCTCGGTGGGGACGATGCAAGTGGCATAAGGCCACTTTATTCTCTCACAGCGTGTGTCGGGCGCGAGCGGCGGCGCGCCTCGGCGCCGGCGGCCCGGCATCGTTTGCGTCAATAATCTGGGGCATGAATCCTCACTTCCACACCACCGGAATTGCCGGCACTGGCGCAATGGGGCGCGGCATCGCCCAACTCTGCGCGCAAGCGGGAAGCCGGATTGTACTTTTTGACAGCCAGCCAGGTGCATCCGCCAAAGCACAAGCCGAGTTGTGCGTGCAATGGGACAAACTGCATGCGAAGGGCCGGTTCGACGCGGACCAGACTGCGTTGTACAAATCCCGGCTGGAGTGCGCCAGCAGCATCGCGGGCTTGGAGCAGTGCGATCTGGTGATCGAGGCCATCATCGAACGGCAAGATGCCAAGGTTGACTTGTTTGCCGCGATCGAAACCGTGGTCGGACGCGAAACCGTGCTGGCCACCAATACCTCGTCGCTCTCGGTCACGGCAATCGCCGCCCGCCTGTTGCACCCACATCGCTTCGCCGGGCTGCACTTCTTCAACCCGGTTCCGTTGATGAAAGTCGTGGAGGTTGTCGCCGGCCTGAAGACCGACCCCCGGGTATGTGCGGCGCTGGCTACATACAGCCGACAGATGGGACACACGCCGGTGCAGGCCGCGGACACACCCGGCTTCATCGTCAACCATGCCGGCCGCGGCTACGGC
>JANLQZ010000883.1:0-5763 GCA_031368125.1 Betaproteobacteria bacterium | reverse complement strand
ACGCGCAGTGGATAGAGGAATTCTTGCGGCTTCGCAAGGCGCCGCTTCTTGCCGGGCAGACGCCGGCCGACATCGCGCCAGCGGTGGCGCGGTCCCTCGCGGTGCCCAACGCACCTGCATCGTCGACCCAACGACTGGAGGAAAGTATCGCCGCCCTGCACAAGGAGTCGTACCTGAAGGCATTGGACTATGTATCGAACTACAAACGCAAACTGGACCATGCGGCGGTGTCGATACCCGTGCATGTGATGGTGGGCGAGTTCGACCAGTTGACGCCGCTTGCGCAGGCGCAGTCTCTCGCGGCGCGTTTTGGCAATTGTGCGGTCGGCGTTGTGCCAGCGGCAGGACACCTTTCCAACATGGACAACGCAAGCGCGTTCAACCGACAGCTGCACACGTTCCTGACGTGCCATCGGTCATCGGGCGGAAGTCCCACATGATTCTGGTTACCGGCGCCACGGGCAATACCGGTCGGGCGGTCGTTGGCGGCCTCCTGGCTGCCGGCGTTGCGGTGCGCGCCATGGTTCGTCGGGCGGAACAGGCCTCCAGTTTTCCCGCTGGGGTTGAAGTGGCGATCGCTGACATGAGCCAACCCGATTCATTGCCTGGTGCGGTGCAGGGCATAGAGCAAATGCTTCTGATATCGCCGCTCGAGCCAGGTCTGGTCGAACTGCAGGGCCGAATGGCGGCGGCCGCCCGCAGCAGCGGCGTGCGGCGCATCGTCAAAATTTCCACTGAAATCGCGGACCCCGAATCGGAGGCCTTGATCGGGCGCTGGCACGGTCTGGCGGAACAAGCGGTGGAGGCCACGGGCCTGGCGTTCTTCCACCTCAGGCCGTGCAACTTCATGCAGAACCTGTACTCGTTCGCCCATGACATTGAAGCCTCTGGCATTTTCTCTGCGCCCTTGGGGTCGGCGCGCATAAGCCTGGTCCACGTCGACGATCTGGCCGCAGTCGCCGTGGCGGCGCTGCTCGAATCCGATCTGGGCAACGGCTCCTTGGTCGTGACCGGCGCGGACCGCCCGACCTACGAGGAGTTCGCGCAGGCCCTGGTCGCCGCGCTGGGAAGGCCGATCCGCTACGAAGGCACAACGCCCGACATTGCACAACAACGCTTCCTGGCCGCAGGCATGCCGGCGTGGAAAGCGCGGGAACTGCTGCTTATGTATGCCCACCTGCAAGAGCCGCTGCACACGCGCACCACTGACGCCGTGCGGGCGTTCACCGGCAAGGCGCCTCGAACTTTCGCGGACTTCGTGCAGGAATACGCCAGGCGTTTGGCTAGCGGGGAGAAACTGCATGGATGACGCGATGGGGAGCGCCGGTCTCCAGCACCAGGCGGCCGCGATCAAACGCCTGCGCAAGAGCCTGGAATATCTCGCGGCGCTGGCGCTTTGCATTCTCATTCTCGTCACCATCCTGGATGTGTTCGGGCGTTACCTGCTGAATTCGCCGCTGCCAGGCGCCTTCGAGTATGTTCGCGCGCTCATGGCGATCGTCACGTTCGCCGCGCTTCCGTTGGTGAGCGGCAGAAATGAGCACCTGCGCGCCGGCATCCTCGATCATTTGATCTCTCCCAGGGTCAACGCGCTGCGCGAGCCGTTCGTGCAGTTGCTGAGTGCCGTGGTGCTGGCCGGGATTGCCTGGCGCCTGTGGGCCGAGTCCAGGGCCAAATGGATGTCGAAGGACATCCTGTCGAGCATCGACTTGCCGCTGTGGATTCCGATCGTTTTCATGATGGTGATGTGTGTTGCAGCCGTCATCGTTACCTTGTCACTCACGCTGGCCACGACGCGCGCCGCGCTGGACCCGCGAGCCTGACGCCATGGACGCAACACTGATCGCGTTTGTAGTCCTGTTCGCGCTGTTGATATTCGGTGTGCCAATCGGTTACGCGATGGGCCTTGTAGGTACGCTCGCGTTTGCCGGGGTAGTCGGATGGCAAGGCGCGTTGAACCAGGTCGGCAATCTGGTGGCCGACACGGCCCTGAACTACAACCTCTCGGTGCTGCCGCTGTTCGTGCTCATGGGTTCGCTGTTCGCGCGTGCCGGCATGGCCGACGATCTGTACGCCGCCGCCTATGGTTTTCTCGGCGCGCGGCGCGGTGGTCTGGCCATGGCGACGATCCTCGCCTGTGGTGCGTTCAGCGCCATTTCCGGGTCGGCCCTGGCATGCGCCGCGACCATGACCAAGGTATCGGTACCGCTGATGCGCAAGTACGGCTATGCACCCGGTTTCGCGGCCGCCACGGTGGCCGTCGGGTCTACCCTGGACATCCTGATTCCCCCCAGCATCGCGATGGTGGTGTACGCGCTGATCTCCGAGGTCAGCCTGGGCAAGATCATGATGGCCGGCATTCTGCCGGGACTGCTGGCGGTGTTCCTGTTGATAGTCACCATCGCATTGATCACCAATGTCAGGCCCGATCTGGGGCCGGCCGGCGAACGCACGCCCTGGATCGAGCGCCTGCGCCTGCTGCGCGATATCTGGCCCATCGTTGCCTTGTTCAGCGTGGTGCTGGGCGGTATCTATCTCGGGGTTTTCAGTGCCAACGAGGCAGCGGGTGTAGGTGCCTTTGGCTCCATGGCGCTGGCGATCCAGCGGCGCACCCTGTCCCTGGCCGGCTTCATCGAAGCGCTGGTGGATGCGGCCAGGGTTTCATCGATGCTTTTCGTGGTTCTGTTCGGCTCTTTGATTCTCGCCAACTTCGTCACGGTTTCGGGCGCGACCGCTGCCTTCAGCGCCTGGATCAATTCGTTCCATCTCGGGCAATTCCAGCTCATCATGCTGTTGCTGCTGGTCTACATCGTGCTCGGCTTCATCCTGGAGGGCACCGCCGTGATGCTGCTCACGGTTCCGATCCTGTTGCCGGTCGTCGTGGCTGCCGGTATCGATCCGATCTGGTTCGGCATCTTCGTCATCGTCGTCAGCGGCGCGGGCTTGATTCACCCCCCGCTGGGACTGCTGCTGTTCGTAGTCAAGTCGCTATTGCCCGACGTGGAGATGAAGAGGGTGGTCTGGGGCGTCGTGCCCTATCTGGGTACCGAACTGGTGCTGGTTGCCATCCTGATTGCGTTCCCCGGCATCGTGATGTACCTGCCGGGTCTGATGAAGTGAATATCGAATTGAATCTAGCCGTCCGCTTTTCATTTGCCATTGTCACTATCTCAAGGAGACCTTTATGAAAATATTCCGCGCACTTGCCTTCTGCGCCGGGTTTGCGCTTGCTTTCGGTATGGCCGGTGGCGCGCAGGCCCAGACCACGCTGCGATTTGCCCAACTGGTGCCGCCCACCCATCCCTACCACACCGGCATATTGGTGCCCTGGATAGCCGAAATCGAACGCGTTACCCAGGGTCGGGTCAAGGTGGAAGTTACAACCGCGCCCATGGGCCCCATGTCGCGCAATTTCGACATGGTTGAGCAAGGCATAGCCGACGTGGCGGGAGGAAATCATGCCCAAACCCCTGGCCGATTCGGACTGACCCAGATCGCCCAGACCTATGTGGGGGTCGACTCCCCGGAATCAGTCTCGGTAGCTTACTGGCGCACGTACAAGCGTTTTCTGGAAAAAGCCGATGAACACACCAACACGCACGTGCTGGCCCTGCATACTTCGGGGGCCTTGCATGTGTTCACTACCAACAAGGAAATCAAGAGTGCCGCCGATCTGAAAGGGATGAAGGTATTGGCACCCGGGACGGTCCCAAGCAAGATGGCTACCAACCTGGGGGCTGTTCCGCTGATTCGTCCTCCTCCGGAATACTATGACACGGTTGCAAAAGGCATCGTGGACGGAGTGATTGGCACCAACTCGATCATCAGTGGCTTCAAGGTCGAGCCCTTGATCAAGTACCACCTGGATATCCCCGGCGGCCTGCATTTCAGTTCCTTTTTTGTCGTCGTCAACAAGGCCAAGTGGGATGCCCTATCGAAGGCCGATCGCGATGCGATCGATGGCGTCTCGGGCGAAAGCTACGCCAAACTGGCTGGAAAGGTGCTGGCCAAGCAACAGGACGACGCCCTCGCGGCACGCAAAGCTGAAGGCCGGATCAAGACCACGGTCGCGGACGCCACCACCGTGGACGCATTTCGCAAGGCGCTCGCCTTTTTCGACCAGGAGTGGGTCGCGGCTGCCAAGGCAGCAGGCGTGGACGGCGACGCCGCGCTGAAATACTTCAGGGACGAGGCAGTGGCCTACGAGAAAGTCCGCAAGTGACTGTGGCAACGGCCGGCGACAAGACATCCGCCGAGTGGCAAACCCGGCTCGATCTCGCGGCCTGCTACCGCCTTGTCGCCCACCTGGGACTGGAGGACCTCACCTACAACCACATCTCCGCCCGCGTGCCTGGAGAAGACGCGTTGCTGGTAAAGCCGCTGGACTACCTGTTTCGCGAGGTCACGGCCTCCAGCCTGCTGAAGTTCGGCCTCGATGGAACGCCGCTGGATGGCAACAGCCGTCGAGCGCCCAACGCGATTCAGGTGCTGCATGCCTCGGTCATGCTGGCGCGCCCCGACGTGGGCTGCGTGATGCACACGCATTCGGTCGCCAATGTGGCGGTATCGATTCAGAAAGGCGGCTTGATACCGTTTTCACAGCACGCCTTGACTCTGTACGGCAAGGTAGTGCCGCACGACTTTTCAGGCTACGAATTCGATCTCGCGATGGCCGCTCCGCTGATTCGGGATCTGGCCCACTACAGTGTGGTCACATTGCGCAACCACGGTGCGCTGGTGGCCGAGAGATCGATTGGGGAAGCCTATGTCACGCACCACTTCTACGAGATGGCGTGTCGAATCCAGATCGCGGCGCTGTCAGGCGGTGTGGAGATCGTGATCCCCAGTGAGGCGGTCCAGGCGCACGCTGCGGCGCAGGTGCAGGCGATACAGAACGTCTCGCGTTCGGCCAAGGACTGGCCTGCATGCCTGCGCCTCGCGGATGAGCTGTATGGCTCTTACCGCGACTGATATGACACGGCCCGTCGTAGTCGTCGCGCATGCGGCGGATTCCCCGATTCGCGCGATCTATTCACGAGAACTCTCCTCGCGGGCGGACGTGCGATTTCTCGCTGACCTGGAGGCGGGCGACCGTACTGCGCACCTGCAAGAAGCCCGCGTGTTGGTGACCTTTTCGCCTGATCGCGAGCTCGGTGCGTCTGAACTGGAGGCCCTCGCCCGCACTCCATTCATCCAGTGCCTGGCCGCGGGCCGCGATCGCTTTCCGTTCGAGTTGTTCGCCACCGGCGCAGTGGCCTTCAACCCAGGCGCCGCCGCCGGTCCGATCGCCGAGCATGCATTGGCTATGGTCCTCGCTGCGGCAAAGAATCTGATGCCTCGGCACCGTCAGCTGGCGCTGGGCGAGTTCAACCAATCGGGCATCAATACGCGGCTCGACGGTGGCACCGCAGCTGTGCTCGGACTCGGCGCCATCGGCTCGCGCGTGGCGCGCCTGCTGCAGGCGTTCGGAATGAAGGTCCGCGGCGTAAACCGTTCCGGGCATACCCAGCACCTGGTTCATTTGTGTGTGAGTCTGGAAGACCTCGACACGGCGCTGGACCAGGCGGACGTGCTGGTGGTTGCCGCGGAACTCAATGCCCAGACGGAAAACGCGATTGGGGAGCGGCAGTTGCGCCTGCTCAAGCCCCACGCCATTCTTGTGAACGTGTCGCGTGCCGCGCTGGTACGGCAAGCTGCCTTGTTCGCGCACCTTAAGCAAAACCCCGGCTTTCGCGCTTGTCTGGACGTGTGGTGGACCGAACC
>JANLQZ010000863.1:0-4593 GCA_031368125.1 Betaproteobacteria bacterium | reverse complement strand
ATGGCATGCGGGGCTCCGTGGGCACTGCGGCGTTTAGCGTCGGCCTGTTGCTTATCTAACGATCGTTAGGTAAGATAGTGTGGCACCAGAAAAATTGCTGTCAACCAAAAGCAAGGCCAGGGACGTAGGGAAAAAGACGAGGGCAGAGCCATGCACTTCGGCGCGACCGACACCGACAACAACCACACGCTGCAGCACATCCAGGACGGCACGCCCGGCCCTGATGTGCGGGCGCTTGTCTTGCCGGATTGACCTGCCATGGATGAAGCAACCATCGACGCCGAACGCGCCGCCCAGCAAGCTGCCAGCGCGGACGGCTTCCTGTCGCTGCACGACGTGAGAAAGGTGTATCCGGGCGGCGAAGGCCGCACGGTGCAGGTGCTCGCGCCGATCTCGTTCGAGGTCGGGAAGGGCGAGTTCGTCGCCATCGTCGGGCCGTCCGGCACCGGCAAGACCACGCTGCTCAAGATCATCGCCGGTCTGGTCGAACCGACGGGAGGCACGGTGCACCTGGATGGCCGCCTGGTGACAGGCCCGCCGCCCGAAATGGTCTACCTGAGCCAGCAGTACGGCAAGTCGCTGCTGCCGTGGCGCACGGTGCAGAAGAACGTCGAGTTCCCGCTCGAGCACCGTGGCGAGGTCAGCCGCGCCGAGCGCACCGAGCGCGCACTCGAAGCCTTGCGCAGCGTCGGGTTGAGCCAGGTCCCGCACCGTTATCCGTGGCAGCTGTCGGGCGGCATGCAGCAGCGCGTGACGATCGCGCGCGCGCTGGCGGCGCGCCCGTCGGTGCTGCTGCTAGACGAAGCCTTCAGTTCGGTCGACGCGCTGACACGCATGGAACTGCAGGACCTGATGCTCGAGACCTGGCGCCGCCATGCGCTGACGGTCGTGCTGGTGACGCACGACATCGACGAGGCGATCTACCTGTCGGACCGGGTGGCCGTGATGTCGCACCCACCTGCGCGCATCGTGGAGACCCTGTCCACCGGCCTGCCACGCCCGCGCGCACAGATCGCCACCCGCGCCGAGCCGCGCTTCCTCGAGCTGCGCAACCGCCTGTACGAGCGCGTGCGCCAGCCGGGAGCGCTGCGGTGAGGCGACTCGCATCGGCGGCGCCGGGTGTCGGCTTCCTGCTGCTGATGGTGCTGGCATGGGAACTGGTGGCGCGCGGCATCGGCGAGCGCGCGGCCGTGTTCCCGCCGCCGTCGGCGATCTTCCCGACCCTGGCCACGATGGGCGCCGATGGCACGCTGCTGCCGGCGCTGGGGCAGAGCCTGTACCGGCTGGTCGCGGGCTACCTGCTGGGCCTGGTGCCGGCGGTCGGGCTGGGGCTGCTGATGGGTTCCTCGCAGCGCGTCTACCACCTGTTCGAACCGCTGGTCGAGCTGCTGCGACCGATCCCGAAGGCCGCGCTGGTTCCGCCGCTGATGTTTTTCCTGGGCCTGGGCGACGCCATGAAGATCACGATCGTCGCATTGGCGGTGTTTTTTCCGATCCTGATCAACATGGTGCAGGCGGTGCGCGGCATGGACCCGGAACTGCTGGACACGGCGCGCACCTTCGGCCTGACGCGCGGCGACACGCTGCGCAAGGTCGTGCTTCCGGCGAGCCTGCCGCAACTGCTGGCCGGCATGCAGATCAGCCTGGGTGTCGCGCTGGTGGTGCTGATCCTGGCCGAGATGATCAGCGTCGGCGGCGGCATCGGTTTCGGTGTCATCGACGCCGAGCGCTCGTTCCGTGTCAAGGAGATGTACGCGTGGGTGGTGGCGTCGGCACTGCTGGGCTACACGCTCAACTTCCTGTTCGTCAAATGGCGTGAACACCTGTTGCACTGGCACCGCGATTTCGACGCGTTGCAGCGCTCGGCGCTGCAGGACTGAAGCTTTTTTTTACCCCAACCAAGGAGAAGACCGATGAAGATCCCGTTCAAAAATCTTGCCCACGCGCTGCTCGCGGGCGTGCTGGCCTGCGGCCTGGCGGCACACGCGCAAAACGTCAAACTCAGGGTCGGTGTGCCGCTTGTCATCGATGCGGCGCCGTTCTTTGCCGCGGTCGACCAGGGTTATTTCAAGGCCGACGGCCTGGACATCGAGGTCACGACCTCGCCGGTCAGCAACCCGCTGCTGACGCAGCTGGCGGCCAACCAGCTCGATATCGCGTTTTCCAACATCGTCACGGTGTCGCAGGCGATCGAGAACGGCCTGGACTTCAAGGTGGTGCTGCCCGGCACGCTGATGAAGAAGGGCAACGACGTCAATCCCTGCATCGTCGCCATCGACAGCCCGATCAAGACCGCCCGGGACATGGAGGGCAAGCGCCTGGCGACGCCGGCGCTCAACAACATCATCTGGTTGTACGCGCGCGAGTGGCTGGAGAAGAACGGCGCCGACGTGTCCAAGGTGCGCATCATCGAAGTGCCCTTCGCGCAGATGCTCGACGCCGTGACCAGCGGGCAGGCCGAAGCCGTGTGCCCGACCGAGCCGTTCTTCACCCGCGCGATGGAGTCGGGCAAGGTCCGCGTGCTCGGCTTCGTCTACCACGAGGTCACGGACAACCTGGAGTCGGTCATGGGGCTGGCGCGCGGCAGCTGGCTGAAGGAACCGGCCAACGTGGCGGTGCTCGAGCGTTTCGCGCGCGCTTACCGCAAGGGCGTGGCCTTCATGGAGCAGAACAAGAAGGGGCCTGAGGGCGTGCGCATCATTGCGGCCTTCACGAAGATGGACCCTGCCGTCGTGGCCAAGATCCAGACACCGGTGTTCCCGATGACGGTGAACCCGAAGACGGTCGAGGAGATGGCCCGCCTGATGGTCAAGCATGGGCTGCTCAAGAAGCCGGCCGACGTCAACGGCTTCCTGTTCCGGACCGCCACCACGGTCAACTGAGCGCACCCACCCGAAGCGGCGGAAAATGAACCGGGTACTCTCGCGGCGCGCGCCGACCGGCATGTTGCTGGTCGGGCTGCTCGCGGTCGCCTGGGAGGTCGCGGTGCGCTCGGGCGCACTGCGGGCCGACGCGTGGCCCGCGCTGTCGGTGGTCGGCGCGGTGTTTTTCAGTCCCCAGACTGCCGCCGGGTTGTGGAGCGAACTCGGTGAAACGCTGCTTGCGATGCTGCGCGGCTTCGTCATCGGCGGCGCGATCGGCATCGGCGCCGGCGTGTTGCTGGGGGCGTCGCGGCCGCTGTTCAAGCTGCTCGAGCCCACGCTCGAATTGTTGCGCGTGATCCCGCTGCCGGCGCTGATCCCGCCGGCGCTGCTGGCGCTGGGGCTCGGCGGCGGCATGAAGGTGGCGATTGTCGCGCTGGCCACCGTCTGGCCAGTGCTGCTCAACACGCTGCATGGCGTGCGCGGCGTCGACCAGACACTGGTCGAAACCGCGCAGACCTTCCGCACGCCGCGCTGGCGCTTCGCCTTGTTCATCATGCTGCCGGCGGCGCTGCCGCTGGTGACGGCGGGCCTGCGCATTGCGATCGCGGCGGCGCTGGTGACCGCCGTCGTCACCGAGATGATCGCCGGCGGCACGGGCATCGGCGTCTACATCATGACGATGCAAAACGCGGCGCGCATGCCCGAGGTCTGCGCGGCGCTCATCCTGCTGTCGCTGGCAGGTTATGCGCTCAACCGGGTGCTGCTGGCGCTGGAGCGGCGCCTGCTGCCGTGGTACACGCGCTCGAACTGAGCCGCAGCGGCAGGCGCATCACCAGCAGCAGCACGCCGCCGGCACCGGCGCTTGCTGCCGGCGTCGGCGTGTGCGCCCCGACGTAGGCGCACGACCAGCGCGTCAAGTCCGGTTGCCCATGCCATTGCAGGTCGCCAGCGAGCACCAGCCAGAACTGGCCGCCGCTGCCCTCCAGTGGCGGCGCGTCGAGCTTCGCGCCGGGCGGCAAGCGCTGGCACCAGGCCCCGAGTGCGTCGTCCGGTGACTCCAGCAGCGTCTGGCGGGTGGGCGGCCCGGTCGCCTGCAGTGCCGCGGGATCCGGAACGCGCACCGGCGCGGCGACCGCCTCGCGGCGCGCAACGCGGGCCAGCCGCAGTTCGTCCTTGTGGTCGGGCAGAAAACGCGCGCCGGGGTCCCAGGCGTCACGCAGGGTGAAAAAACTCAGCCCGCGCTGCCCGGGACGGATCGGGCCGTACGCGGTGTAGGCACCGGCGTAGTGGACCGTGACCAGTTCCACCGCATGGCGGCCGAACAACCCGCCTCCCTGGACGAAGACCTGGAACTGGTTGGCGCGGTGGAAATGCACTTCGAGGTCCGAGCCCGGGTCGAGTTCGATCAGGTAGGCCACCGGGTACGGCGTGGTCGAGTCGGTCGGCACATGGGGAAATGCCGCCACGACTCCGACCTCCCCGGCATCGCTGCCGATGAAGGTGCTGCGGTGAAAGGTGCAGTTGCCCGCACCGTCGTGTTTGCGCGTGACGAGCGCCGCGTCACTCGTGGCCACCAGAATCATGGGGTTGCACCGGGTTGGGGCAGGTTCGGACCGGTGCCGGCGATCGACAGGCGGCGCATGTCGCGCACCTCGGCGAACTCCGGGTAACGCGTGCCGCGGTGCATCGTCACGCGGTTGTCCCACATCACCAGGTCATGCTGGCACCA
>JANLQZ010000811.1:0-2879 GCA_031368125.1 Betaproteobacteria bacterium | reverse complement strand
CAGGTGGCGATCGTGATCGCGGTCACCGACAAGGCGGCCGGCAAGAAGGGCATGAGCGCGTTCGTGGTGCCCACCGATGCCCCCGGTTACCAGGTGGCGCGGATCGAGGAAAAACTCGGCCAACACAGCAGCGACACTGCGCTGATCAACTTCGACAACTGCCGCATACCGCACGAGAACCTGATCGGCGCCGAAGGCGAGGGTTACCGCATCGCGCTCGGCGGCCTGGAAGGCGGGCGCATCGGCATCGCCGCGCAAAGTGTGGGCATGGCGCGCAGTGCGTTCGAAGTGGCGCTCGATTACGCCAAACAGCGTGAAAGCTTCGGGCAACCGATCTTCCGCCACCAGGCGGTCGGCTTCAGGCTGGCGGAGTGCGCCACCCAGCTCGAGGCGGCGCGCCAGTTGATCTGGCATGCCGCAAGCCTGCGCGATGCCGGACGCCCATGCCTCAAGGAGGCCGCGATGGCCAAGCTGTTTGCCAGCGAGATGGCCGAACGGGTATGCTCCGCCGCCATCCAGACCTTGGGTGGTTATGGCTACGTTGGCGACTTCCCGGTCGAGCGCATCTACCGTGACGTCCGTGTCTGCCAGATCTACGAAGGAACCAGCGACGTGCAGAAGATACTGATACAGCGGGCGCTGGCATGACCATGCAGTCCGGCGCCGTGCCGCCCCGGCGTACCACCACTTGAGCGGAGAGCCTTATGCCCATCACCAAAAGTTCCAGGCAACTCGTCGACGAAGCCATGGCCGAGGTCAGGACCTATTCGGTCGCGCAGGTCCGCGCCAGGCTGGAGGACCCGGCCACCCAGATCGTCGACATCCGCGACATCCGCGAACTGGTCGATGGCACCGTGCTCGGGGCTATCCACGCGCCGCGCGGCATGCTGGAGTTCTGGGTCGACCCGGAGTCGAAGTACCACAAGCCTTTGTTCGCCGACGAGTCGCGCGAGTTCATCCTGTTCTGCGGCCTGGGCTGGCGCAGCGCGCTGGCCGCCAAGTCATTGCAGGATATGGGCATGACCAACGTGGCGCACATCGAAGGCGGCTACACCGCGTGGGTCGGCAGCGGCGCGCCGACCGAAACCCTGGAACAACAAAAAGCGCGCCGGCAGCCGAAGCCATGACGATGCACCACGGCCTTGTTCGATCGAGGGCCCACAGTGACTTTTGATGCCGTGTTGTTCGACTGCGACGGCGTGCTGGTCGACTCCGAACCCATCACCAATGCTGTGCTGCGCGTGATGCTCTCGGAGCTCGGCTGGGAGATGACCCAGGACGAATGCCAGCGCCTGTTCGTCGGTGCCTCGCTCAAGGACGAACTCGGCATGATTGCCCACCACAGCGGCCAGCACGTCGGCGCGGACTGGCTGGGGCGGTTCCAGGAGCGCCGCAATGCCGCCTTGCGTGAACGGCTCACCGCCATCCCGAACATCCACGACGCCGTGCGCCGCATCCACGCGCAGCACGACGCGCGTCTCGCCTGCGCCTCGGGGGCCGACCGCTTCAAGGTCGAGATGCAACTGCGCCAGGTCGGTCTGATGGACTATTTCGAGGGCCGCATCTTCAGCGGTTACGAGACACCGCGCTCGAAGCCGTTTCCGGATGTGTACCTGGCCGCGGCCACTGCCCTGCAGGCCAACCCGCAGCGTTGTGCCGTGATCGAAGACACCGTGACCGGGGTCACGGCCGGTGTGGCGGCGGGCGCCTTCGTGTTCGCCTACGCACCCGACGGCGACGGCGCGGCCCTGCGCGTTGCGGGCGCCTCCCGGATCTTCAGCGACATGGCGCAACTGCCGTTGCTCCTGCTCCAGTAACTCGCGCTAGCCCTATACAGGAAGCCGCCCGATGCCTGCCCTCGATACCAAACTCAACGCGCGCTCGGCCGATTTTCAGGCCAACGCCCTGGCCATGCGCGCGCTGGTGACGGACCTCAATGCCCAGGTTGCCCGGGCGCAGGAGGGCGGCGGCGAAGCGGCGCGCGCCAAACACGCCGGGCGCGGCAAGCTGCTGCCGCGCGAACGGGTGCAGATGCTGCTCGACCCGGGTACGCCGTTTCTGGAACTCAGCCCACTGGCCGCGCTGGGCATGTACCCGGACAAGGACGGCAGCGACAGCGCGCCTTGCGCCGGGCTGATTGCCGGCATCGGACGCGTCAGCGGCGTGGACTGCATGGTGGTGTGCAACGACGCCACAGTCAAGGGCGGCACCTATTACCCGCTGACGGTCAAGAAGCACCTGCGGGCGCAGGAAATCGCGCAGCAAAACTGCCTGCCGTGTATCTACCTGGTCGACTCGGGCGGCGCCAACCTTCCCAACCAGGACGAGGTGTTTCCCGACCGTGACCACTTCGGGCGCATCTTTTTCAACCAGGCCAACATGAGCGCACAGGGCATCGCCCAGATCGCCGTCGTGATGGGCAGTTGCACCGCCGGCGGCGCCTACGTGCCGGCGATGAGCGACGAGAGCATCATCGTGCGCAACCAGGGCACCATCTTCCTGGGCGGCCCGCCGCTGGTGAAGGCGGCCACCGGCGAGGTTGTGACGGCCGAAGACCTGGGCGGCGGCGATGTGCACACGCGCCTGTCGGGCGTGGCCGACCACTTGGCGCAGAACGACATGCATGCGCTGGCGATCGCGCGCAACGCGGTCAAGAACCTCAACACGACCAAACCCGAAACGCTGGTGCGGGTGCCACCGCTGCCGCCCAGGCTGGACGGGCAGGAGCTTTACGGCGTGATCCCGGTCGACACGCGCAAGCCCTTCGACGTACGCGAGATCATTGCCCGCGTGGTCGACGGCTCCGAGTTCGACGAGTTCAAGGCGCGTTACGGCACCACGCTGGTGTGCGGTTTTGCGCACATCGAGGGCATGCCGGT
>JANLQZ010000090.1:0-4312 GCA_031368125.1 Betaproteobacteria bacterium | reverse complement strand
CCGTTTTCCATGGCGACGATCGCCACCGAGACAAATTCACCGACCTGGACTTCCAGTTCGCCTTTGTCGCTCTTGAACTCGGACAATGGTACATAAGCCTCGGACTTGAGGCCGGCGTTGACGACAACGAAGTTGTGTTCGATACGTACCACCTCAGCGGTAACGACTTCTCCGATTCGGGTCTCGGAGCGCTTCTGTGATTCTTCAAAGAGGTCGGCGAAAGATTCAGACATTCTGTGTTGCGGGAGCACCGCGGGGTTAAGTTGTTCAACCACACAACCAGTGCGCAAAGAATCGCGCGAGAGGAGTCGTGTGGACCAAAACAGGGGCGGGCGGCCCCTGCCTTTTCACCAGCAGCACGTCACGCGTCGCGAAACGGCTGCCCGCCTTGCCACCAGTCCATCACGAGGCTGACCGATTGATCCACAGTCAGCTCCGAGTTGTCCAGCAACCGCGCATCCTGCGCTGGCCTTAAAGGCGCGACACTGCGGGACGAGTCCCTTGCGTCACGCGCTTTCAGGTCAGCGCGAAGAGCCGCGATTGTAGCCGAAATTCCCTTTGAAATCAGCTGTTTATGACGTCGTTCGGCGCGCCGTTCGGCGCTCGCGGTGAGATAGACCTTGAGCCCGGCCCGCGGGAAGATCACCGTGCCCATGTCGCGCCCGTCGGCCACCAGGCCCGGCAATCGCCGCGACGCGTGCTGCACGTGGACCAGTGCAGCGCGTACTTTGGGCAGCGCCGACACCCTGGACGCGTTCATGCCCATCTCTTCGGTGCGCAGCAACTCGCTGACGTTCTCGGGGCCCAGAAATACCTGGCCGGGCTCGAACCGGATCGCCAGGCTTCTGACCAGCCGGCAAATCGCGTCTTCGCCCCCCGCATCCAGCGCCAGGCCGGACCGTGTCGCCGCGAGCGCCGTGATGCGGTACAGCGCTCCGGAATCGAGGAAGTGGTAACCGAGCCGTCGCGCCAGCGCGGCCGCGAGGGTTCCCTTGCCGGAAGCGGTCGGTCCGTCGATGCAGATCACCGGGATACGGTCGAGCGGTGTCTGCACGACCGCAAACAGTGCCTCGAAGTAATCCGGATAGGTCTTGGCAACACACTTCGGGTCGAGAATGCGCACCGGCAGCGAAGCCGGATTGAAGGCCGCGAGAGAAAAACACATGGCGATGCGGTGGTCGTCGTAGGTCTGGATGGTCGCCGCACGCCAATCTGCGGCGGATGCCGGTGGGGTGATGCGGATGAAGTCGATGCCTTCTTCCACCGCTGCGCCGAGCTTGCGCAATTCCGTCGCCATGGCCGCCAGACGGTCGGTTTCCTTGACCCGCCAACTCGCGATATTGCGCAAGGTGGTGGTGCCGCTGGCGTACAGGGCCATCACCGCCAGCGTCATCGCGGCGTCGGGGATGTGATTGCAGTCTAGGTCGATCGCCCGCAGTGGACCTGCCGCGGCGGCCGGTCCGCGCGACACGTCCAGCCAGTTGGGACCGCTGGCCACCATGGCGCCCATCTGGCGGGCGGCGTCGACAAACCGTATGTCGCCCTGGATCGAGTCCGCGCCCACGCCGTCGATCCGCAGCGTGCTCCCGCCGCGGGCGGCGATCGCGCCGAGGGCGATGAAATAACTGGCTGACGAGGCGTCGGCTTCCACGTGCATCGTCCCGGGTGACTGCAGGTGGCTGCCGGCCGGTATGACAAAGCGCTGCCAGCCTTCGCGCTGCACCTGCACCCCGAAACGCGCCAGCAGGTTCAGCGTGATTTCAATATACGGCCGCGAGATCAGTTCGCCCTGAACCTCGATCACGATGTCCTGTCGCGCGACCAGTGGCAAGGCCATCAGCAGGGCGGTCAGAAACTGGCTCGAGACGTCGCCGCGCACCTGGATCGGCTGGTGCAGCGCCAGTGTAGGCGTGCCAATGCGCAGCGGCGGGTATCCGTCGATGCCGAGGTAGTCGATCCGGCATCCGAGTTGGCGCAAAGCGTCAACCAGATCGCCGATCGGACGCTCGTGCATGCGGGCCACGCCGCGCAGCTCGAAGTCACCCCCGAGTACTGCCAGGGCGGCGGTGAGGGGGCGCATGGCGGTGCCGGCGTTGCCCATGAACAGCGTGGCCTGGCGCGTCTTGGGCGCGCCGCCGAGCCCGTCGATCAGCACCGTGGACCCGTTGCGCCGCACTCCGCATCCGAGCTGGCGCAGCGCGTCCAGCATGACCCGGGTGTCGTCAGAGTCCAGCAGGTCATGCAGCGTGGTGGTACCCACGCACAGTGCGGACAGCAGCAACAGCCGGTTCGAAATGCTTTTAGACCCCGGCAGCACCAGTTGGCCGCCTGCGCCGGCCAAAGGCGGAATATCCAGAAACTCGGTGTCGAACATTACTTCTGCTGCTTGGCCATGCTCCAGTTGGCACGGGTGGCGCTGGCATGTTCGAACTGTTCCAGCAAGGCTTCGCCGTTGGCGTTGGTGATCATGAGTTCCAGTGCCTCCAGGTTGCGCTGGAACAGCTTCAATTGCGCCAGCAGTTCTTCACGGTTCGAGACCATGATGTCGCGCCACATCGTCGGGTCGGATGCTGCGATGCGGCTGAAATCCCTAAACCCCGGCCCGGCGAGCGACAGGAAATCCTGGCCCAAGGGCTGCCCGGAGATCGCGTTCATGAGCGCGAACGCGATCAGGTGCGGAAGGTGGCTGACGGCCGCAAACGCCGCGTCGTGTGTTTCGGGCGTCATCGTGACGACCCGGCATCCCAGGGCGGACCAGACGTCTATGGCTTGTTGCCGCTGCACGTTGTTGGTGCGATCGATCGGGGTGATGACCACCTGTCGGCCCATGTACAGGTCGGCATCCGCATTTTCGACGCCGGAGAGTTCCTTGCCGGCGATCGGATGGGTTGGCACAAAACAGCCGATCTGCTCGCGCAAGGCCCGACGCCCGGCGTCGATCACGTCGCGCTTGGTGGAGCCCACGTCCATGATCAGCATGGTCGGCGTCACCAGGTGTTTGATGGCCTTGAACGTGGCTTCGGTCGAGGACACCGGCACCGCGATCAGGACGATGTCGGCGCCCGATACGGCCAGCAGCGCGGACGGGGCTTCGACATCGATCACGCCCAGAGCCCTGGCGCGTTCGGTCGTGGACGGTGACTTGCTGTAGCCAACCACGCGTTTGACGAGTCCGGCGCGCTTGAGCGCGAGCGCAAAGGAACCTCCCATCAAGCCGCAGCCTATCAGGCCCAGCTGCTCAAACATGGGGATGCACCGGCAGTCTTTTCATTGCTCACCTGCCGGGTAGACACCCAGCACCTTGTAGAACGCGCACAGCCCCTGCAGGTCTTTGAGCGCCTGCATGATGTGGGTTTGCGACGGATGCCCCTGGATGTCCAGATAGAAGTAGTACTCCCACTGGCCGGAGCGCGCCGGGCGGGACTCGAAACGCGTCATCGACACGCCGTGCTTCTTGAGTGGTTCGAGCATGTCGTGCACGGCGCCGGGGCGGTTCGGCACCGACACGATCAGGCTCACGCAGTCGCGTCCGGTGGCCGCCGGTGCCGCCATCTGATGCGGCAGGCACACCACGGCAAACCGGGTGCGATTGAAGGCGTCGTCCTGGATCGCGTGGGCTGCAATATGCAGGCCGAATTCCGCGGCTGCGCGGTCGCTGGCAATACCCGCCCAGCCCGGGTTGGTGGTCGCCAGCCGGGCGCCTTCCGCGTTGCTGGAGGCGGTCCGGCGATCTGCCCTGGGCAGGTGGGTGTTCAGCCATCCCTGGCACTGGGCCAGCGCCTGCGGGTGGGCGTAGATCGCCTCGATCCCATCCAGCGACGGCGACTGGCGCAGCAGGTTGTGGCGCACCAGCAGACTGGTTTCGCCCACGACGTGCAGCGGCGTGTTCAGGAACAGGTCGAGCGAGCGCGAGACCACGCCTTCGGTGGAGTTCTCGACCGGCACCACGCCGAATTCCGCGCTGCCGGACGCGGCGGCGCGAAACACTTCGTCGATGCTGCTGCACGGCACCCGCTCGATGCTGGAGCCGAAATACTGCAGCGCCGCCTGCTCGCTGAAAGTTCCGGCTGGCCCGAGAAAGGCTACACGCTGCGGCGCTTCCAGAGCACGACAGGCGGACATGATCTCGCGCCAGACATGGGCGATACCGGCACTCTTCAACGGACCCAAGTTCGCCCCCTGTAGGCCCCGGATCACCTCCGATTCCCGCTCGGGTCGAAATACCGGGGAACCCTCGGCGCGCTTGATCTCGCCCACCTGGCTGGCAAGCGCAGCGCGCTGGTTCAGCAGCACCAGTACTCGTGCGTCGAGC
>JANLQZ010000777.1:0-4098 GCA_031368125.1 Betaproteobacteria bacterium | reverse complement strand
CTGGTGCTGCCGCTGTATTGCCTGTACAAGCTCTCCATGGCAGTCGAGCCGAAACGCTCTGTCGCGTGGGCAATGGTGGCTTTGCAAGCCGTCCCAATCGTCGGGTTGGTGGCGGCGATATCGCTGGTACTCAAGGCCGGTCGAATCGTCAAGCCGTGACCCACTGCCAAAGCATCCGTCATGCAACCCTTGCCGACCGACCCAGTGCAACGCCAGCACGTCTTGAATACCCTGCTCAAGCTGCGCCGCATGTCACCCGAGGACCGCAGGGCACAGCTTGAGCGAATGCGGGAGGTCAAGGCCGACAACGCAAGGTTGCAGCCCCCCAAGGTCTGACGATGCAAGAGCACTGGACCGCCGCGACCGGCCCAAGCGGGCCGCCGGCTGCCTGGCCGCCGTGGTTATCTTGGTCGCGCTGGGCTATGCGGTCTTTCGGTTCGGCCACTTTTGCCCAGCGAAGGAGCCGTATCAGGTCTTGAGCGTCTGGCCCCGCATCGTTGTGCGGGATGACGGGTGGGCATTTCATGGCAGGCACTGCACGGGCACTCTTGAGCCCTTGACAAGGCCAACAACGCGGTGCACCACGACCCGAGTGTTCGGTCAACTCCAGACTGTGTGCAACTGACTGCCCCCGTTTCTGGTTGGTTGCGGGCCGGAAAACTGTTACCGAGGCGGATTTGATCCCGACGCGCAGGCGCAAATTTTTAGGCGGGTTCTTTGGGGGGTAAGAACTATTTTTACCCGGTCTTCATTGGGAAACTGGCGGAGAGGGCGGGATTCGAACCCGCGGAGGGTTTTACCCCTCGCACGCTTTCCAGGCGTGTGACTTAAACCGCTCATCCACCTCTCCGGCGCCGCTGATTGTATCAGCGGCTGTCGCGGAACCTCGATGGTTTGGCGCCTATCAGGTGGTGGTCAGGACGTCTTCTGGGCCTGCACCATCTTCATCGCGGACGAGATCAGGGCCGAGACTTCGCTCATGTTGCTTGGCACGATCAGGGTGGTGGCGGCGTTGCCTGCCACGCGGCTGTAGGCTTCTACCGCTTTTTCGGCGACCTTGAGTTGGACCGCCTGCTCTCCGCCTGGTTGACGAATGGCCGCGGCGATGCGTTCGATCGCCTGTCCGGTGGCCTCGGCGACGGCGAGGATGGACTGCGCCTCACCCTGCGCCTTGTTGATGACCGCTTGTTTTTCTCCTTCTGAACGCGCAATGAACGCTTCGCGTTCGCCAGTGGCGATATTGATTTGTTCCTGTCTGCGGCCTTCCGATGCGGCGATCAGGGCCCGCTTTTCACGCTCGGCCGTGATCTGGGACTGCATCGCGTGCAGGATTTCCTTGGGCGGCGTGAGGTCCTTGATTTCATAACGCAACACTTTGACGCCCCAGTTGAGCGCTGCCTCGTCAATGGCTGCGACCACCTGCGAGTTGATGATGGCCCGCTCCTCAAAGGTCTTGTCGAGTTCGAGCTTGCCAATCACCGAGCGCAACGAGGTCTGCGCCAGCTGTGAGATGGCCATGATGTAGTTGGACGACCCGTAACTGGCCCGCATGGCGTCCGTGACCTGGAAGTACAGGATGCCGTCCACCTGCAACTGGGTGTTGTCGCGTGTGATGCAGACCTGGCTGGGAATGTCCAGCGGTATTTCCTTGAGCACGTGTTTGTACGCGACCTTGTCCACGAACGGCACCAGGATGTTCAGTCCGGGCGTCAGTGTGGCGTGGTACTTGCCCAGGCGCTCGACCACCCAGGCATGCTGCTGTGGTACGACCTTGATCGAGCGCGAGATGAAGATCACGGCGATGACGAAGATGATGAGTGCTATTTCCATGGGGTTTCCAGTGCGTTGATGAATCGGGTGGCGGAGTTCTCGGTGGCAAGCAGGGGAAGGACCGGACTAGATCTTGTCGACCAGCAGGCGGCTTCCCACCACTTCCGCAACGCGGTGGGCGCCGGTTGATGGCGCGTTGCCGCTTCGGTGCACGACGGTCCAGTTCGCGCCGCGGTACTTCACCGTGGCAGTGCCGTCCGGGCCCCACTCGTCCACATGTACCGTTTCTCCCACATCCAGATTGACGTCTCGGTTGGCGCTTGCAGGCGGCGCCGAAGGGCGCCGGCCCTGCCGGACATGCCAGCCAATGACGGCGCCACCACCAACCACGGCTGCGACCAGCAACTGAGCCACGGTGCCCGCTCCCAAATGGCCCGCCACGGCCGCGGCTGCAAGCCCTGCGGCAAACATCAAAAGGTAGAAAGTGCCGGTCACAAGCTCTACTGCTACCGCAGCGCCCGCGCATAACCACCAGATCGTCGAGTCAGCCATTAACGTCCCTTGAATTGCGACACAACTTGAGTGCGAGCGGGTTTCCCCTGAAACTGCATCGTGGGCACGACGCCACGGGAGTACCAGTCAGGCCCCACCGAAAACTACTTTGTGTTGCCAGCGCCACATTCTGCGGCAATTGTGCGCCCCGGCGCGGTGGCGCCGGGCTTAATTCCTTACACTGCGCGCCTGTTCCTGTTTTTCTGTGATTGCCCAATGGCACGGAGCCCCCATGAAATTCCGCTTTCCGATCGTCATCATCGATGAGGACTTCCGCTCCGAGAACACTTCCGGATTGGGCATACGCGCGCTGGCGCAGGCGATCGAGAGCGAAGGCTTCGAAGTGTTGGGCGTGACCAGTTACGGGGACCTGTCGCAATTTGCGCAACAGCAGTCACGCGCCAGCGCATTCATCCTGTCGATCGACGACGAAGAGTTCACGCCCGGCCCGGACCTCGACCCGGCGGTACTGAACCTGCGCCAGTTCATCGAGGAAGTGCGGCGCAAGAACCTGGATGTTCCGATCTACGTCTATGGAGAAACCAAGACTTCACGGCACATTCCCAACGACATTCTGCGTGAGCTGCATGGCTTCATCCACATGTTCGAGGACACGCCCGAATTCGTGGCGCGCCACATCATCCGCGAGGCCAAGAGTTATCTGGAAGGTGTGCAGCCGCCGTTTTTCAAGGCGCTGCTCGATTACGCCGAAGACGGTTCCTATTCATGGCATTGCCCCGGCCATTCGGGGGGCGTCGCATTCCTGAAGAGCCCGGTGGGGCAGATGTTTCACCAGTTTTTTGGCGAAAACATGCTGCGCGCAGACGTGTGCAACGCGGTCGAGGAACTCGGCCAACTGCTTGACCATACCGGGCCGATAGCCGCGTCCGAGCGTAATGCCGCCCGCATCTTCAACGCCGACCACTGCTTCTTCGTCACCAACGGAACCAGCACCTCGAACAAGATCGTCTGGCACCACTGTGTCGCGCCAGGAGATGTGGTGGTGGTCGACCGAAATTGCCACAAGTCGATCCTGCACGCGATCATCATGACCGGCGCGATCCCGGTGTTCCTCAAGCCCACGCGCAACCATTTCGGGATCATCGGTCCGATCCCCAAGGAAGAGTTCGAACCGGCGGCGATCCAGGCCAAGATCCGGGCCAACCCGCTGCTCAAGGGTGTCGACGCGGCAAGCGTCAAGCCGCGGGTGCTGACGATCACCCAATCGACCTACGACGGGGTGCTGTACAACACCGAAACCATCAAGGGCATGCTCGATGGTTATGTCGAAAACCTGCATTTCGACGAGGCCTGGTTGCCGCACGCCGCCTTCCACCCGTTTTACGGCACGTACCATTCGATGGGCAAGAAGCGGGCGCGGCCCAAGCAGGCAGTTGTTTATTCCACCCAGTCGATCCACAAGCTGCTGGCCGGCATCAGCCAGGCCAGCCACGTGCTGGTGCAGGATGCCCAGCAGACCAAGCTCGACCGGCACCTGTTCAACGAGGCCTACCTGATGCATACCAGCACCAGCCCGCAGTACAGCATCATCGCCAGTTGCGACGTCGCGGCCGCCATGATGGAGCCACCGGGTGGCACTGCGCTGGTCGAGGAAAGCATCACCGAGGCGCTGGATTTCAGGCGCGCGATGCGCAAGATCGACGATGAGTACGGCGCCGACTGGTGGTTCAAGGTCTGGGGTCCGGACAAGCTGGTCGATGAGGGCATCGGGCGCGCCGACGACTGGATCATCAAGGGCGAATCGCGCAATGCCAA